>DASWHD010000096.1:0-2488 GCA_036393335.1 bacterium | reverse complement strand
GCCGACCCGCGGGCTGACGAACAGGTAGTTGTGGGTGTGGATCTGGCGCAGCCAGGCGTTCTGCGAGTCCCACGAGTGGTACATCGCCATGGGCCGCTGGGTGAGGGCGACCAGGGGAAATCTCTGGGTGTCGACGAGCTGGGACTCCAGGGGCTCGTAGTAGAAGGGCAGGGGGTCGAAGTAGGTCGCCACCCGCTTGCGCAGGTGCGCGGGCGGCTGCTTGCCGGGCCGCTTGCCCTCAGCGGCGAGGCGGAACTTTTGCAGCACCTCGGAGTACAGGTGGATGAGGATCGGGGCGTCGTAGCGGGTCAGGCCGTGGTGGCGCGACCACTGGAGGTAGCCCTTGTTCCAGTTGCGCATGTACTGGTACGAGCGCGGCAGGGGGTAGTGGTAGTGGCAGTCGTGCTGCTCGTACATCTCCCACTGCCGCGGGTTGGGCTCCCCGCGCATGAAGCGCTCGCCCCCCTTGCCACGCCAGCCGGCGAGGAAGCCGATCCCGGAGCCCGGCTCGGTCTCGTAATTGACGATGAAGTCCGGATAGTTGCGGTAGCGCCGTGAGCCGTCGTCGTTGACGAACCCGGGCAGCGCCAGCCGCGTGCCGAGCTCGATCAGGACCTCCTGGAACGGCTTGCACTGGCCAGTGGGCGGCACCACCGGCACGCGCACCGAGTCGATCGGGCCGTCGAACTCGGAGATCGGCCGGTCGAGGATCGACATCACGTCGTAGCGTTCCAGGTAGGTCGTGTCCGGCAGGACGAGGTCGGCGAACGCCACGGTCTCCGAGGCGAACGCGTCGCACACCACCAGGAACGGGATCTTGTACTCGCCGTGCTGGTCCTGGTCGGCGAGCATCTTGCGGATCTCGGTGGTGTGCATCGCCGAGTTCCACGCCATGTTCGCCATGAACAGCAGCAGGGTGTCGATCGGGTAGGGGTCGCCGCGCCAGGCGTTGGTGATGGCGTTGTGCATCAGCCCATGCACCGCCAGCGGGTACTCCCACGAGAACCCCTTGTCCAGGCGCACCGGCCCGCCCGCGTCGTCGACGAACAGATCGTCCGGGCTGGCGGGCCAGCCCAGGGGCATGCCGGCCAGGACCTCACCGGGTTGCACCGCCGCCGGCCCCTTGGGCGGCTTGGCACAGGGTGGAATCGGGCGCGGGAAGGGTGCCTTGTGGCGGAAGCCGCCTGGGCGGTCGATGGTCCCCAGCAGGGTCATGAGAATCGCCAGGGCGCGGGTGGTCTGGAAGCCGTTGGAGTGGGCCGCCAGGCCGCGCATGGCGTGGAAGGCCACGGGATTGCCGGTGACCGTCTCGTGGTCCTTGTCCCAGGCGTCGGTCCACGGGATCGGCAGCTCGATGGTCTGGTCGCGCGCCGTCACCCCCATCTCGTAGGCGAGGCGGCGGATGGTGGCCGCCGCGATGCCGGTGATCCCCGCCGCCCACTCCGGCGTATAGGCCGCCACCCGCTCGGTGAGGAGCTGGAAGGCCGGCTTCACCCGGGTGCCGTCCTCGAGGGTGAAATCGCCGAGCAGGTAGGGATCGGCGCCCTCGGTGTGGGTGGAGATCGGGCGGTCCAGCTCGCGGTCCCACCACAGCTTGTTCTGCGGATCGATGCACCCCTCTGCTTCCTGCGGCGGGATGGCGAAGCGCACGAACAGGCCGTCGTCCGCAGCGCCCGGCGCCACCCGTACCAGCTCGGCGGCGTTGGTGTAGCGCACCAGGAAGTCGCGATCGAACAGCCCGTGCTGGATGATCTCGTGGATGAAGGCGAGGAGCAGGGCGCCGTCGGTGCCGGGCCGCACCGGCACCCACTCGTCGGCGATCGCCGAGTAGCCGGTGCGGATCGGGTTGATGGAGATGAACCGGCCGCCGGCGCGCTTGAACTTCGCCAGGGCGATCTTCAGGGGGTTGGAGTGGTGGTCCTCGGCGGTGCCGATCATGACGAACAGCTTCGCCCGGTCCAGGTCCGGGCCGCCGAACTCCCAGAACGAGCCGCCGATCGAGTAGATCATCCCCGCCGCCAGGTTCACCGAGCAGAAGCCGCCGTGGGCGGCGAAGTTGGGCGTGCCGAATTGCTTGGCGAACAGGCCGGTGAGGGCCTGCATCTGGTCGCGGCCGGTGTACAGGGCGAAGCGCTTGGGGTCGGTGGCGCGGATCTTGGCGAGGCGCTCCGCCAGGATGCGGAAGGCCTCGTCCCAGGTGATCTCGTCGAACCGGTTGTCGCCGCGCCGCGCGTCGGGCTTGCGCAGCAGGGGCTGGGTGATCCGCGCCGGGGAGTACTGCTTCATGATCCCGGACGCCCCCTTGGCGCAGATCACCCCCTGGTTGATGGGGTGGTCCGGGTTGCCCTCGATGTGCCGGATCTGGCCGTCGCGCAGGGTCACCAGGATTCCGCACCGGCAGGCGCACATGTAGCAGGTGGTCTTCTTGACCTCGGTGTGACCGGCGTCACGGTCCGAACGGCTCGCGGGATCTTGCACGGGGCTACCC
>DASWHD010000095.1:0-4032 GCA_036393335.1 bacterium | reverse complement strand
GAGCGGGCGGACATCTACTTCTGGGACGAGTCCGGATTTCGCGCCGATGCGGTGCATGGCAAAACCTGGGGGGTGCGGGGTCAGACCCCGGTCGTCTGGCGTCCGGGGCAGCGTCAGTCCATCAGCGCCGCTTCGGCGGTCCATGCCAAAGGAGCGTTCTGGTTCGCCCCGTACAAAGGGGCGCTCAACGGCGAGTTGTTTGTGGATTTGCTCCAGAAGCTGATGACCCGGCGCCGCAAGCCGCTGCACCTGGTGGTGGATGGGTTGCCCGCGCACAACACAGCCGTGGTGAAACGCTATGTCGCCGCCACCCAGGGCCAATTGACCGTGCACTTCCTGCCCGGCTACGCGCCCGATCTGAATCCGGACGAACGGGTGTGGAGCCATGCCAAGCGCACCGGCAACGCGCGCCGGCCGTTGCAGAAAGGCGAGAAGCTGGAACAGCGCATCACGGATCAACTGGCCGGCATCGGCCACAACCCCGCACGGGTTCGCTCGTTCTTCAAACATCCGAGTGTAGCCTATATTGCTGACTTATGAGTAAGAACCCCATGGACAAAGCCTCGGGCCGAGAAGCCGGTGCTCGTTCCGCACGGCCACGGGCTTGGATCGAGGGCAACAGTGGCACCTCTGCCGATGGGGCTTGCCCTCGCCGCAGGTGAACGTTGCGGCTGGGGCGGACGAGGGGATGCGGCGAGCGCGGCGCCGGTACACGAGAGACGCTTCCTCCGCTAGTCTGGATGCATGTCACGAAGCACGAGATCCAATCCCGGGAAATGCCGCGAGCGGAGGTGCGCGGCAATCGCCGTGGCTCTGGTGCTGGCTATGGCGTGTCCCGCGGCGGCGGACACCATGAAGTGTGGCCGGTTCCAGGTCACGGTGGGGGACACCAAGGCGACGGTGCTGCGCTTGTGCGGCGAGCCGGCGGTACGGGAGGTGGTCTCCGGCGGTGAGGGGGCGACGTCGGTGCGCAAGGAGCAGTGGATCTACGACCGCGGCAAGGGGCGGTTCCAGGCCCTGCTCACCTTCGAGGGGGTCGGTCTGAGGCGGATCGAGTTTTTATCGGACCAGTGAGGCGGCCGGCGCCGGGCGCACTGCCGGCGACGGGATAAAGGAGACGCAATGCCACTGTTTCTCGTCCAGCACGGCAAGAGCCTCCCCGAGGAGCAGGATCCGCAGCGGAGGCTGTCGGATGAGGGGCGTGCCGAGGTGCACCAGATCGCCGCCGAGGCGCGGCGCCACGGCGTGAAGGTCGACCGCATCGTCCACAGCGGCAAGCGCCGGGCCGAGCAGACCGCAGAGATCTTCGCCGCGGCGCTGGACCCGGCGAACGGCATCGCGCAGCGCGACGGCCTCAAGCCCCTCGATGACCCGATCGCTATCGCCGACGGCCTCGACGCCCGGGACAACCTGATGCTGGTGGGGCACCTCCCGTTCATGGAGTGCCTCGCCGCCTACCTCGTCGCCGGGTTCACCGACCGGCCGGTGGTCCGCTTCCAGAACGGCGGCATGATCGCCCTGGACCAGGACCCGGAGAATCGCACCTGGCACATCCAGTGGGTCCTGGTGCCCCGCCTCGGCGTTTGATGGATGACGCCACGGTGTACCGGGCGGGGCGGCCCGGGGGGGATGACCCTGGCCGCCCCACGCCGGGAGGATAGGCACGGCGATTCAGCCGCCGGCGGGGGGTATGGCCGTGCCGGCCCGGCTGTTCTCCCGTCGTCGCCCCTCTCGCTTCCCCCGGGGGCGCGCCCCCTCGTACCCTCCGGCCCGCCGGCCACGACCGTCCACCCGATGTTTGCCCGTCCCTTCCTCCTGATCGACCGCCTGGTCGCCGCCGGCCCGCGGGTGGTCCTGGCCATCACCGGCCTGCTCACGGCCATCGCCGTGGCGACCCTGCCCGGCCTGCGCTTCGACTCCTCCTTCGACCGCTTCCTCATCCCCGACAGTCCGGAGCTGGCGGCGTACCGGCAATTCGTCGACCGCTTCGGCAACGACCGCGCTCTGGTGATCGGCCTCGACGTGGACGATCCCCTGGCGCCGGCCACGGTGGCGGCGCTGCGCGGGCTGGTGGCGGCGCTGGAGAAGATCGATGGGGTGGTCCGGGCCTACTCCCTGGTGAGCAGTCCGTCGGTGCAGGGCGAGGGGGACGAGGTGCGCCTGGCGCCGCCCGTGTCCGGCCCGCCACCCGACGCCGCGGCGGCGCGGACCCTCCTCGACCGCCTCGACCGCGACCCGGTGTACGGCGGCCGCCTCGTCTCCCGAGACCGCAAGATGGTGGCCCTCCTCGTCACCCTGGAGCCGCTCACCGGCGAGCGCGAGGCGTACCGGCGCATCACCGGCGAGGCGCGCCGCCTCCTGGCGCCGTGGGGCGATCACGCCCACGTCTCCGGCGAGCCGGCGATCGAGAGCGAGATGGCCGATTTCATGCGCCGCGACCTGGTGATCTTCGTCCCCATCACCCTGGTGCTCACGGCGGCGATTCTGTTTCACCTGTTCCGCTCGGTCATCGGGGTGATGCTGCCGCTGGCGATGATCGGCACCTCGACCCTGTGGGCGATCGCCTGCTTCATCGCCGCGGGCCGGTCGATGAACAACGTTTCCTCCATGATCCCGCCCCTGATCATGGTGATCGCGGCGAGCGACTCGGTGCATCTCTTCAGCCACTACCGGGGGTGCGCCGCCCACCGCGGCCGGCGCGCGGCGATCACCGACACCCTCGCGCGGATCGGTCCCGGCTGTTTCATGACCTCGGCGACCACGGCGGTCGGGTTTGCCTCTCTCACGGTGTCGTCCATCCCGGCCCTCAACGACTTCGGCCGCTTCTCGGCCATCGGGGTCATCTTCTCCTTCGTCCTGACCATCACGGCGTTGCCCGCGGTGCTCCACGTGGCACCGCTGCCGCCACCGCCATCCCCGGAGAGGCTGACCACCGGTGCCACCCTGTCGCGCTGGCTGATCGCCGCCCCTCGGCCGATCCTCCTCGCCTCCCTGGTGGTGTTTCTCGCCGCGTGTGCCGTCCTCCCGCGGATCCGGGTGGAAACGGACGATCTCACCTATTTCAAACAGGGCAGCGCGATCCGCACCGACACCACGGTCCTGCAGCGCCACTTCGGGGGCGTGCGTCCCCTGGAGATCGTGCTCACCGGCACGGCCGGCGCCTTCACCGATCCGGAGCGCCTCGCCCGCCTCGCCCGTTTCACCCAGTGGGCGCGGGGGCTGCCCGGGATCGATGGCACCACCTCGTGTGCCGAGCTGCTCGACGCCCTGTTCCAGCGCCTCGACGGCCGGCCCGTGGGCGAGCACACCCGCGAGGCGATCGGCCAGGGCTACCTGTTCTTCGAGCTGTCGGAGACCGGCGGCGACGAGCTTGGCCACTACCTCTCGGAGGACCGGGCGGTCGCCCGCATCGCCCTGCAAGAGGGGGAGTCGCGCACCTCCCACATCCGCCGGCAGATCGCGGCCCTGAGCGCGCGTCTCGCCGGCGACTTCCCCGAGCTGCACGTGGAGATCACCGGCTACGCCCGGTTCTACATGGAGATCAGCGACCTGATCGTGCGCTCGCAGGTGCGCTCCCTGGGGCTCGCCCTGGCGGCGATCACGGCCATGATGGTGGCCTTCTTCCGCTCGTGGCGGGTCGGTCTCCTCTCCATGGTGCCGAACATCCTGCCGATCGCCTGCGCCTTCGGGGTGATGGGGGCGAGCGGCATCCCGCTCAACACGGCCACCACCATGGTGGCCTCCGTCGCCCTCGGGCTGGCGGTGGACGACACCATCCACTTCCTCAGCCACATGCAGCAGGAGCGGCGCCACCATCCACGGGTGGTGGACGCCCTGGCCCCGGTGCTGCGCGCCGTGCAGGCGCCGATGGTCTACACCTCGGTGATCCTGGGGGTCGGCTTCGGCACCCTGATCTTTTCCCGCTTCATCCCGTCGATCTACTTCGGCATCCTGGCGCTGGTGACGGTCACCACGGCGCTGCTCGGTGACCTGCTGTTGCTGCCCGCCCTGTTGCTGGCGGTGGAGCGCCGC
>DASWHD010000094.1:0-2211 GCA_036393335.1 bacterium | reverse complement strand
GTCGCCTATGCGATCAAGGGTCTGGCCGGCGGTTTCTATGGCCGCTTTCGTATCGTCCCTTATCACGTGAAGCTGCGTGAGTACGCGCAGATGGAGAATCGCGACATTTGGGAGTACCGGCTCAAGGTGTCGCAGGAGACGGTGGACTTTGTCCTGATGCATGCGTGGGAGCTGCTGGGTACCCAGTTCGATTATTACTTCTTCACGGAGAATTGCTCCTATCACGTACTGACCTTGCTGGAGGCGGATCTCTATGAATACGACATGGTCGGCGAATTCCATGGCTGGGTCCTGCCGACGGATACGCTGCGAGCGCTCGCCAGGAACGGGTTGGTCGACCATGTCGACTACTATCCCTCGGACTATCGCGCCATCGTGGCCCGCCGTGAGCGACTCGGCGAGGCGGAGCGGCAACTCGCCAGGGCGATCTACCGCGACGGCCCAGAGGTCCACGCGCCGAGGCTGGCGGCGTTGCCCGTCGACGAGGGTGCCGCCACCCTCGACATGGCGTACGACTATGTCCGCTACCGGCGGATCGAGGTGAGCGACGTCATGTCCCCGGAGCTGACGAAGCGGGAGAAGGAGCTGTTGATCGCCCGCAGCCGGTTGCGGGTGGCGAGCCCGCCCCTGGAGGTTCCCCAGCCGGGGGTGCGTCCAGACCAGGGGCACGACACCGCGCGCTTCACCGTCGGCCTCGGGGGTGACGGCAGCGGCGCCTTCATAAAGCTCGGCTGGCGCGGCGTCTATCACGACTGGCTCGATCCGGCCGACGGCTATGCGGGGAATTTCGCCCTCGAGTTCGGGCGCCTCGACCTGCGCTACTACCCGGACGGGCTAGCCGCCAAGCACCTCAAGCTGGACCGCTTGCACTTGATCAACCTCGACAACTTCGAGCCGGTGGACGACTTCTTCCACCGCATCTCGTGGCACGTGACGACCGGTGTGGAATCCGTTTACAACGCTGCGGAGAAGGGAGATTTGTCGTTCATGGTGCGCGGCGGTCCCGGGTTGACCTACCGCCTCGGCCACGGTCCCACACTGGCGTATGTCGGTCTGGACGGGGAGTTCGCATACGGCGGTGCATTCCGTGGCGACTACTACTTCGGCGCAGGTCCGGCACTGGCGCTGAAGAAAAACCTGGGGGATGCGTGGCGGCTAGAGGTGAGTGGCCGCTATCTGGCCGGCCTCGCTCGTGACCCACGCGATCGTGCGGTGCTCGCTGCCGAACAATCGTTGCGGTTGGGCACGGACGTCACCCTAAATGTGGGGTTGGGGCGCAAGCGAGGACTCGATGGCTGGACAACGGAGGGAAGTGTGTGGCTCAACGTTTACTATTAGTCCTCGTGTTGATCGTCTCTCCCCAACTCAGCGGCTGCAGCCGCCTGTTTTTCTTTCCTCAGCATGTGCTCCTGCGAACCCCTGCCGATGTCGGACTGCGCTATGAAGAGGTCCATTTCTCGAGTTCGGACGGCATACGGTTACACGGCTGGTTTCTACCCGCGGAGGGACCGGCTAAGGGCACCGTGGTCTTTCTCCACGGCAACGCGGAGAACATCAGCACTCACTTCGGCGCGGTCTACTGGCTGCCGGCACGGGGCTTCCATGTGCTGGTATTCGATTACCGCGGCTTCGGCCGGTCCGCCGGCAAACCGGACATCGCGGGGGCTCAGCACGACGCGGTGGCCGCGCTCTACTATGCCGTGTCACGCTACGACGTCGATGCGGAGCGCCTGGTGCTGTTCGGCCAAAGCATAGGCGGGGCGATCGCGCTGTACACGGCGGCGACGGCGGACATCCCCGTCAGGGCGGTGGTCGCCGAGAGCGCGTTCGCCAGCTACCCAGGGATCATGCGCGAGAAGATGGCGGGCGCCCTCCCGACCTGGCCGTTTCAGTGGATGGCGCTCGGAGTGACCGACCGTTACGACCCGATCGCGGTCATCGGCACCATCCGATCGACTGCCATTCTCCTGATCCACGGCGACGCGGACCCGATCATCCCGGTGGAGCACGCCCATCGCTTGTACGCCGCGGCACGAGGGGACAAGCGGCTCTGGGTCCTCGAGAACACCGGGCACATCGGCGCGTTTGCGCCCCGACGCACCGATGTTCGGCAGCGGTTCGTCGAGTACTTGGAACGTGTCCTGACCGCACAACCCGAGTGATGGGGACCGCGCCGGAGGGTGCCCGAGTTGCAACCTGGCTGCGTGACTA
>DASWHD010000093.1:0-62718 GCA_036393335.1 bacterium | reverse complement strand
GATGCCGTAGGGCGGGTCGAGGTAGATGCACTGGACCTGACCGCGCAGGCCTTCGCGCTCGGCGAGGGAGGCCATCACCTGTAGGCTGTCGCCGAGGATCATGCGGTTCGACCAGTTGGCGTCGTGCTGGTAGAACTCGGTCCTGTCCACGCCCTCGGGGATGCCGTTGAAGTCGGCGAAGAGGTCGAGTTGAGTGGCTAGTGGTTTGTGATCAGTGGCTAGTGGGTTGTGATCAGTGGCTAGTGGGTTGTGCTCGCTGCGCTCGCCCTTCCTTTCACTAGCCACTAACCACTGATCACTAGCCACTGATTGACGACGCAAGTCGTCAATCAACACCTTGGGGTGGACCTTCTCCTGGATGTAGAGGGGCGGGGCGTGGACCACGAGGTCGGACCCGTCCTGCTCGTCCTTGCCGCGCCAGACCAGTTGCGGATCGAGGTCGCGGTTGCGGCGCGCGTAGGCGACCCGGACCGGGCTCTGCTCCTCCTGGCGCATCACCGCCTGGTACTCGGCGGTGGGGATGTTCTTGCGCGTGGCCTCGTCGTGGGTCAATGCCTCGACGGATTTCGCGGTCTTCTTCTTGGCCATGCGTTCCTGATTCTTCCAGTGTGCGTGCTGGCGGCGTTGCCTTGCCTGTCAGCGGCCCAGACGGTCTCGGATCCAGGCCGGATTGCGCCGGCAGTCCAGTACGGCGTACACCAGGATGGTGTCATTCTCCACGCGGTAGTAGACCGCGAAGGGAAAGCGCTTGGATAACAGCCGGTGATATTTGCCGAAGTGCAGGGGATGGACGCCGGCGTCGATCAGCAGGGACTCGATGTCCGAGTACAGGGAGTCCAGAAAGTAGCGGCCAATTCCCTCGGCCTGTTTTTCATAGAACCGGAAGCCGTCGAACAGGTCACGGCGCGCCGCGGTCAGGAGCCGGATCTTCACTGGAGGTCTTGGTCGATCTTCCGCCTGGCCGTGTCCCAGTCCTCGAATCGCTCTTCGCCGCGTTCGATCGCGGCCTCCCGCCCGGCCAGGACTTCACCGTGCCAGTCGGGGGACGGCATCCGCTCCGCGTGGGCGCAGAGGTCATCCCAGATCGACTCCATGGCCTGGAGTTTTTCCTCGAGGGTCATCTCTTTCAGCGGGAGCGAAATCGGCATGGTGTCACCTCAATGGCTGATCGATGGCGCGTAATCCGCTTCACCTGACAGCGTCGTTCCATCATGGCGCAGATTCCGGCCGCTTGCCCAGCGCACCGTCGATCATCGCGTTGAACGCCGTCTCGACCTTGGCCGCGAAGTCCGCCTCCATGGCGTAGACATCGGTGAACTCGGCGAAGGCCCAGCGGCCGTATTGTTTGAGGTGGTTCACGCCGGGCACCCAGTAGGTCTCCATGGTGGCCTTCTTTTCCTTGGCGTCCTCGCGGCGGTAGCCCTTGATCTCGACGATCAGGTGGAGGGGGTCGTCGAGGCCGTGGCCGTCGTCCACCATGACGATGAAGTCGGGGCGGTACATGCGGCTCTCGGAGCCGTAGCGGTACGGGACCTCGAAGCCCAGGCTGTGGTTCTTCACGTAGGCCCGGACCCGGGGATGGGCCTCGGCGACGCGGCAGAACTCGGCCTCCCAGTCGGAGTCGAGGATCACCCAGTTGATGTGGCAGCGCCGGGCGTCGGTCTCGTAGCGGTCGGTCTTCGCGGTGGTGAAGTTGACGTGGGCGGTGGAGCCGGTGGGGTTGTAGGGGTCGAGAAGGGCCTGGATGGGGCGCTTGCCCTCCTCGGCGCGGGTGATGGCGGCGGTGATGCGGCCGCAGGCCATGTCGGCCAGGGAAAGGTACATGAGCTGGGCCGGGAAGGTCCCGCCCTTGCACGCCAGGCAGGTGTCGAGCCACTGGCGGGTGATGCGTTTGAGCTGGCCGAAGAGATAGAGCTTGGGCTCCTCGCCGGGGTCGCGCCACTGGGTGTAGATCAGGCGCTGGGTGAGGTGGAACAGCAGCGTTGAACGACGCAGATCACCCGTATGTACCAGCGTGAGGTCGACGCCCTCGCCGATGATGCCCTGGTTGTGGGTGATGGAGGGGCCGACCAGGTCGGGGGTCAGTTCCAGAACCGAGTCTTCATTGAACTCGGCAGTGAGGCGCTCTTCCGGCAGCTCGACGCGGTAGCCGGCGACGCGGGGGAAGCGGATCTCGAGGGCGTCGCGCTCGGGGCGGATCGCCTTGACCTGGACGGTCTCGCGCGGGGGCTGCGGCGGCGCGACGACGGGCTTGGCGGTGAAGTCGAAGGGGATGCCGAGGACGTCGGCGTACTCGACGCCGAATAGGCCCTGGTCCGGGCCGTCGTCGTTGAGGTCGTAGGACTGGCGGCGCAGGGCGCGGCCGATCACCTGCTCGCAGAGGAGCTGGGTGCCGAAGGCGCGCACGCCGAGGACGTGGGTGACGGTGTTGGCGTCCCATCCCTCGGTGAGCATGGAGACGGAGACGACGCAGCGGATGGAGTCGCCCAGGCGGCCCTCCTTGCCGACGGTGTTCATGACCTCCCGCAGGAGGTCCTGGTCGGTGAGGTTCTCGGCCTGGCGAATATCGCCGGTACGCTCGACGATCTCGCGGCGGAAGCGGTCGATCTCGTCGGCGGCCATGGCGCGGAAGTTCTGGTCCAGGGCGTCGCCGGATTCGAGCTGCTCGCTGTCGATGAGCAGGGTGCGGGGGCGGGCGAGCGGGTTGCCGTGGTCGTCGAAGTTGCGGAACAGGGCGAGGCGGCCGTTTTCGAAGGTGGTGGTGCCGTCGTCGTTCTCGCGGTGGAAGCCCGAGAGGTAGTCGTACACGAGCTTGGAGGTGGAGGTGTTGTTGCAGACGATGATGAAGCAGGGGGGTACGCGGATCCCCGCCTTGTCCCAGAGGTGGAAGGTCTTCGCGTAGTGGCCATAGAGGGCTTCGAGGGCGGTCTGTAGCTCGACGGGGATGGCGAGGGGATCGAGGGTCTTGGCCTTGCCGCGGCCCTTCTTGGGCATCCGCGTGCGGATGTGCTCCCAGAGGTTGCGGAACTTGGGCATCTCCTCGCCCGGGACGTTGTCGGCCACCGGCACCCGCGGCAGTTTGACGATGCCGCACTCGATGGCGTCCATGAGCGAGAAGTCGCTCAGGGTCCAGGGGAAGAGGGTGCCCTCCGCGTAGCCGGAGCCGCGCAGGAAGAACGGCGTCGCCGAGAGGTCGAGGACCCGCGCCACGCCGAGCTTGCGGTTGACCGCCTCGATGCCGGAGATCCAGAGACGGGCGGCCTCGCGGTTGTGCTCGGCCTCCTTGCGATCGTCGCCCTTGAGGTCGCCCTCGTCTGCTTCGCCCGGCTTTTCGCGGTAGCAGTGGTGGGCCTCGTCGTTGAGGACCAGGATGTGCTTCATCCCCATGAGGCTGGGCATCACCCGCTGGAGCATCTGCCCCTCGCTCTCCACGGTGGTGAGGGGCTCGCCACGGCCCTGGAGGAGGGAGCGGCCCCCCTTGGACAGCGCCATCCGCTCACGCAGCTTGAAGGCGTGGTAGTTGGTGATGACGATCTTGGCGCGCTCGTTCAGGTCGCCGACCATGTCGGCGGGGATCAGCTCGCGGCGGGCGTAGTAGCTGTCCGGGTCGTTGGGCTGGAGCACCCGCAGTCGGTCCTTGATGGTCAGGCCGGGGGTGACGACCAGGAAGCCGCAGGTGAATTTCTTGCTGCCGGGCCGGCGGACCGCGTTGACGGTCTGCCAAGCGATCAGCATCGCCATCACCGTGGTCTTGCCGGCGCCGGTCGCGAGCTTCAGGGCGAGGCGCAGGATCTCCGGGTTGGCGTCGTGGTTGGCGTTGGCTAGGTGCGCGAGGATCTCCTTGCCCGCCTTGCCCGCTTCCGGGGCGACCTCGGTGAGCCAGATGGCGGTCTCCACCGCCTCGACCTGGCAGAAGAAGGGGCGGATGGAGCTGAACCGATGGTGGCGCCAGTGGGTGAGGAGACGGGCGGTCTCGGGGGTGACGTGCCAGTCGCTGGGGTTGGGCAGCGCGCGCCAGCGGTCGACCTGCTGGCGAACGGCGTTGATGACCGCCGTCGTGTCGTACTGCTGCGCCTGGGTGGAGAGGCCCTCGCCCTCGTCGAGGACCAGTCGCTCCTGAGTGGCCACTCCGCGGCGCTTGCGCGGTTTCGGGATCGGAGAGATGAACTCGGCGCGGCGGCGGCGGTCGATGATCCGCTGGGTCGGCTGGCCGGTCTCATCCAGCTCCCAGTGGCGCGCCGGGTACGCGTAAGGCGAGTTGAGGATGGGATGGTCGAAGAATGGATTGGCCACGCCTGACTACCCTCCTCCCCCACACGGCCGCGGATCCCGCCACGCCTTGAACTTCGTGCCCACCCGCCATCAACGGAGTTGACCGTATTGCTTGGCGCGGCGTTGTTCAGTCGAGAGGATCATGGCCCTGATTGGACCATCGAGGTAGCCCCTGCTGACTGCTGTAGCCGGATCTCTGGCCACCCGCTGCACCCGCCACCGCCACGATCCGGTGCCTACCTGTTCGGCTCACGACCGGCAGGGAACCCCCGGCCACCTGCACCGGGCCGGGCACCGTCGTTCATGCAGGCCACAAACGAGAGTGGACGATGCGACTACACGATGGCGTTCTCGACGCACCCGCGTGGACCGACCTCTGGTGAGCCGACGACGATCGGATCGCACGCTGCCCATCTTGCCGGGGCCTACTATGCTGGAGGAGAGGAGCCGACGGCGGTGACGCGCCGCGGCGACCGAGCCTGCGAACCCATGCCCCCCGCTCCGGCCCCGATCCTCGCCAGCGACTCGCCGCCACGACTGCGGGATGCGGCACGGCCCTCGCGCCTGGCGCTACCGGCCACCCCCTTCACCTCCCTCGTCCGCCGGCGCGCCGAGTGGCAGCGGCGCATCGCCATGGTGCGGTGCGCCCGGGAGTTCCTCTACACCTCCAGCTACTTCTACCATTACGATCGCTACGGCCGGGAATACGCCGGCGAGCTGATCGCGGCGGCGCGCCGCGGCGTGGACACGTGGCTGATCATCGATGGTTTCGGCCAGCGCATCGCCCGCGCCCTGATGAGCACGGCGGAGTGGCAACGCCTCGGCGCGCTGTTCACCACCCTGCGCGCCGCCGGCGTGCACCTGGTCCTCTACCGCGCCCCGACCCGGCTGCAACGGCTCATGGGCGGCGGCCTGCACATCAAGGTACAGGTCTCCGAGGCGGGGGAGACGATCCTGTCCAGCGGCAACATCTCCGCCACCTCGTTCGCGCGGTGGAACGAGTACGCCGTGGCGCTGCGCGGGCCGATCGCGGCGCAATTGCTCGACCTCCTGATGGCGTTCATCGAGCGGCCGGTGCGCTCCCACCTCACCCGGTTGCGTGCCCGGGCGTACCCGGCGGCGGGACCCCCGCCGTCGCCCACCACCTATTGTGTCGCCGGCCACCCGGCGGCCGACCCCTCGCCGCTCAGCCCGATCGTGCAGGCCCGGCCGAACCCTGTGACCCGGGAGCTGGTGCGACTCATCGACGCCGCCCAGCGCACGCTGCGCATCACCAGCTTTTACTTCAAGCCGGTGCCGGAGCTCTTCGACGCCCTGGAGCGGGCGGCGCGGCGCGGGGTGCAGGTCGAGATCTACCACTCCCATCGCGACGCCTTGCCGGAGTCGGTGGCACCGTGGCTGGCGGCCACCTTCTACTACCGGCGCTGCCTGGATCTCGGCATCCGGGTGTTTGAGAACCTGCGTGGCGAGCACTCGAAGATCGTCGTCGCCGACGAGCGGTGGGCGGCGGTCGGCACCTACAACCTGGAGCACGCGGCCCACGACCGCCTGGCCGAGGTCATGGTCATCACCGACGAGCCGGCGATCGTGGCGGAGCTCGTCGCAGTCGTGGAGGGTCTCGCGGCCGATCCGGCAAACCGCCCCGTGGACCGTACCCTCCTCCCGTCGCTGCCGCTCGCCCTGAAGGTCAAGCGGCTCGCCGTCTACCCGGTGCGGCGCTGGGTGTGAGGCGGTGCGCCGCTGGCCCGAATGCTGACCATGAATCTGGCACATTGGCGGGAGGCGAGGCAGCCCAGTCGTAGGGCCGAATTTTTTCGGCCGCCGCCGTGTCCCCGGACCTTCCGGCGTCGTGCGAATGAATTCGCACCTACCGCACGGTTGTTCATCGGGTCGCCACCCGCCGATCGAGCGGTGTCAGAAATAAGGCCAAGTCATCCGGCCTCCGGGTCGGTGGCCGGCGCCGTCTCGTGGATGCGGCACAGGAGGGGCAGATCGCAGTGGCGGCACGCCACGGGCCGGCCGCCCGCGTCGCGCAGGGGGTCCACCGCCGCGACGCCGCGGGCGAAGGCGGCGGCGAGGCCCTCCACCGCCGCGCGCCACTGGCCGAGGAGCTCGGCCCAGCTCCCCGCCGGGCAGCCGCTCGCCTTGTCCAGCGCCACCACGTCGGGGCCGACCTCCCCCTCGCCCACCCCCACCAGGGCGCACTTTCCGGGCCGCAGGCGGCCGAAGGCCACTGCCGCCACGGCCGGGCCGACGGTGGCGGCGTAGAGCGGGAGCTGCGGTCCCGCGGGCCGCTCACCCCACCAGTCGCCGCGGCGCACCTCACCGGTCTTGTAGTCGATCACCACCAGGCGGCCGTCGGGTAGCCGGTCGAGGCGGTCGACCCGCAGGTCGAGGTGCAACCCCCCGATGTCGGCGACCACCTCACGCTCGTGAGCGATCACCGTGAACGGGGAACGGTGGGTCTCGACCACGAGCCACTCCTCCAGGAGGGTGGCGAGGCGGGCCACGGCCACCGGACGACGGGCGCGGGGCAGGCGACTGCCCCCGACCTCGTCCCGGGCGATCGCCCGGCACAGCTCGCCGCGCTGCTCCGCCGTCAGGGGGAGGAGGCCCGCCTGGTCGGCCCACTCCGCCCACAGCCGCTCCAGGCAGCGGTGGACCAGGGTGCCACGGGTCCGCGGCGACGGCTCCTCCTCCACGGCCTCCAGTACCTGCGCGGCGAGGCGGTGGGCAGCACACGCCCGGAACGGACAGAGGGCCTGATCCTCCAGGACCCGGGCGCCGCCCCGCACGGCCGTCCCGGCCGCGAGCGGCGGGGGCGTGACCTCCGCCACTTCCTCCACCGCGCCCCGTCCCAGGGTGGCGACCAACAGGGAGGCGCCGGGGCCGTCTGGCAGGGTCCCGACCGGCAGGGGCAGGATCAAGGGCGAGGCGGCGCGGGGCGCGTCGCCCACGCGGCAGGGATGGCTGGCCACGACCTCCGGGGCCAGGGCGAGGAGGCGCTCCATCAGGTGGCGGGCGAAGGCCAGCTCCCCGTGCGCGGTGGCGTGGGGGAGATCGAGGCGTTGCTGCAGGCTGGCCGGGAGGAGGGGGTGGAGGCGCGGCGGCGCGGGGAGGGTGTGGGAGTCCATCCCCATGAGCCATGCCCCGTCGAAGGCGAGGCCGGCCGCCTCCAGCGGGCCGAGCACCTGGACCGGTGCCTCACCCCCCTCCGGCTGGAAGGGGTGCGCGCACAGGCCAGCCAGGCGGTCGATGGCCGCCGCCAGGGAGAGGCGCGGCACCGCCGGGGCGAGGGCGGCGAAGGCGGCCACGGCCTCGTAGAACGCGGCGCGGGCCTGGACCTCCGCACCGTCCAGGGTACGCGCTCCCGGCCAGCCGGCCGCCTCCAGGGCGGTGATGAAGGCGGCCGCCCAGTGGCCTGGCGGCGCGGCGGCGGGTGCCGGCAATGCCCGGGCGAGACGGCGCAGTCGCGCGGCGGTGGCCGCGGCCCCGCCGGCGGCGGCGCACGCCGCCACGTCCGTGAGCGTCGCCGCGGTGCCACGGCGCCGCAGGGCCAGCTCACCCCGGGCGCGGGCCACCGCCTCGTCTTCCCCCAGGAAGGGGCTGGTGAGGAGCGCGGCGGCCCTGGCGAAGGGCTGGGGGCCCGTGGTGGCGTGCAGGGCCGCGAGGGCCGCGGCCACCAGGGGATGGTGGGCGAGCGGTGGCCCGAGGGAGAGGTCGAAGGCGCGCTGGCGTGGCGCCCCGGGGAGGACCGCCGCCGGGGCAAGCTCCGCGGTGAACAGGCGCTCGATCGCCGTGCGGCGCTCGCCCAGGTCGGGGACCACCACGGCCAGGCGCACGCCGGGACGCCATTGCTGGCGCAGCCAGCGGGCGCACGCCACCAACTCCCCCTCCGGGTCGGGGGCGGCCACCCGCACCGCCCGGCCCGGGCGGCGCCGCGGCGCCCACGTGTCGATCGAGGTCCCCGCCTCCGCCAGGGCCGACAGGAGGGCCTGCTCTGCCGGGGTGAGGCGATCGAAACCCGCGACCACCACCGTCACCGGCGGCCGCCAGGCCTGCCCGGCGAGGGTCTCCGCCACCCGGTCGGCGAGGGTCGCGGGATCGACCCAGCCGAGCTCCGCGCAGCGCCGCCGGAAGCGCCCATGCCAGCGGAGGAAGGCGCGCTCCTCCTCGGTCCAACCCTCCGCGGGCATACGGTAGGCGGCCACCAGCCGCCCCGCCTCCGCCGCCACCGGGGCGAGGCGCGCGGCCTCCAGCAGCGCGGTTCCCTGGCGGCCCCCGAGGTCATCCTCGATCACCGTCTGCCACAGGGCGTCGGCCTGGGTGTCGGCGGGGAGGGTGATCTCGGGCCAGCTCTGCTGCCACGCCCGGCGCAGCCACGCCCCCAGGGGCAGCACGTCGCCTGCGGCCCACGCCTCCCGGCCCCGGCCACGCTGCCACGCATCGTAGGCAGCGCCGATCTCCCGGGCGAGGCGGCGGGTGGCGGTGACCACCACCGCACCCGCCTCGATCTGGCGAAAGAGGGGCTCGTCCATGGCGGCGATCATGCCCCGGGGCGGTCCCCGACCTCCACTCTGCGCAGGGCGCGGGGATACGGCCGGGTCTTCTCCCGTAGCCCGCATTTCTCACCACGGATCCCTGCTGGCCGGCCGGGTGGCGAGGGCGTAGCAGATTCATGGTGAGAAATGCGGGCTAGGGGAACAACCTCTCCACCTGCTCTCGCAGGGCCTTCCGGTCGAGCCCTTGGCCGATGAAGACCAAGGCGCCGGCGCCGTCATGGCGGGGGAGAAAATCGATATCGAGGCGGGACGCCACGGAGTGGAAGACGAGCCACTCTTCCTCCCCCGCCACCCGGACGATCCCCTTGGACCGGTACACGGCAGCCGGCAACGTCTCCAGGAAGTCCTCCAGGGCATCCCGGTCGGCGCGCCGTTTCCCCACTTCGACCGCGACGCTCTCGAAGCCGTGATGGTTGTGGATCTGGCCGCTGGCGGCCGCTGCCGCCGCAAACTCACCGCGTAGCTCGGTCTCCAGCAGAAGGTCCAGGCCGGCCGGATCAGTGGTACGGAAGACCTTGGCCTGCGGATTGAGCGCGGCTAGCCGATCCCGCACCGTGGCCTCCCTCGCCGGGTCCGCCAAGTCGGCCTTGCTCATCAGCAGGAGATCGGCTCGCTGCAACTGCCTCCGTCCCTCGGGTGAGCCGTCCGCCGCGGCCTCCAGGTTGAGGCAGTCGGCCACGGTCACCAGGGCGTCGAGGCGAAAGCGCCCCGCGAGTTGCGGCCGGCTAAAGGCCCAACCTACCGGCAGCGGATCCGCCACCCCGGTGGTCTCCACCAGCACCTGGTCGATGTCGGTCCGGCTGCCCAACTGCCCGAGCAGCTCCACGAGATCTGCATTCAGCACACAGCACAGACAACCGTTGTCGAGCTCCACGAAGCGCTCTCCGCCGGCCACCAGCGACCCGTCAATGCCAATCTCCCCGAACTCGTTGACGATCACCGCCATCCGCCGCCCGTGCGGCGCCGCGAGCAACCGGTTGAGCAGGGTCGTCTTGCCGCTCCCGAGGAAGCCGGAGATGACGGTGGCGGGAATGGGTTCCATGGGGGCGGTCAGCGGTCAGCTTACAAGAAGAAGGGCCAGCGAGGAGGTTGTCGCAAGCTGAAAGCTGAGCGCTGAGAGCTGACAGCTACCCCGGTGGCTCCGCCTGCCACTGGCCGTCGACCAGGTACTCCAGTGGTCGGAAGGTCGCCTTGTACGCCATCTTGCGGCACTCGTGGATCCAATACCCGAGGTAGTAGTAGGGCAGCCCCAGGTGACGGGTCTCCGCGATCTCCCACAGGACCGAGTAGGTACCGAGGCTCCGCCTCCGTTCCGCGGGATCGAAGAAGAAGTAGACCGTGGACAGGCCCTGGGGCAGGTGGTCCACCACGCCGACGCCCACGAGCCGCTCACCTAGGTGGTATTCGTAGAACCGGGTGGCCACCGGCGACTCCACCAGGAAGCGGGAGTAACCCGTCCGGAGGTCCTCCCCCTCGTGGACGAGCTGCATGGTGTCTCCGTGGTGGTCCCGCTGGTAGCGGCGAAAGAGCTGGTAGTGGACCTCGTCGAATGCGGGCTCCCGGGCCACCACGTGGAGCGCCTCGTTGGCGCGCCATACCCGGCGCTGCGAACGTGACGGAGCGAACTGGTCGACCGGCACCCGCACCGGCACACACGCCATGCATCCCGGGCATTGCGGCCGGTAGAACGCCCGCCCACTGCGGCGAAATCCGCGATCGAGGAGCACCCCGTAGAGTGGCGAATCGATCATCCGCCCCGGGTCGGCGACCACGGCGGCGCTCTCCCGGCCCGGCACATAGCCGCACGGCGACGGCGTGGTGAGGTAGAGGTCGAGAACGTGATCCAGCACGGGAGATGGTGCAGCAGCCACCGGTGACAGACCCGTCACCGGCGGCACTAGTAAACGATGGTAGACCATAGGGCCCGCTCGCGCAGTGCAGAAGCTCGGCGCCGGCGTTGCACCCCCGAGACCGGCTCTTTTGTAGGATGTGTTACTTGTATGTATGTAGCATATGCTTCATGAGCGCCAAGCCGTGGCTCCTCTTTATCCTCACCCTTCCGGCTCAGAGTGCCACCCCGCGGATGCGGGTGTGGCGCGCCGTCAAGGCCCTGGGCGCGGTGGTCCTGCGGGACGGGGTCTACCTCCTGCCACGCAGCACGGCGACGACCGATGCCCTGCGCCATCAGGCCGACGAGGTGACCGAGGCCGGCGGTGGGCGACCCGCCGTGGCTTGTGGGTTGATCGGATCGCCTCTGCCTGGCTGATCCACCGCCACATCGATCCCCGCGCCACCTTCCTCTGGCTGGCGGATCCCGGCGCCTGTCCGAGCGACGCCCTGGGGTTCGACTTCGACGGCGCCACCTTCACCCATGTCGGCCCGCGGGTCACCTTCGAGGTCCTCCGGGCAAGCTTCGGCCTGGAGTCGGACCCGGCCCTGGTGCGCCTCGGGGCCCTGGTCCACTACCTGGACGCCGGGGGGATCCCGGTGGCGGAGGCCGCCGGCCTCGGCGCAATCCTCACCGGGCTGAAGGCCGCTGCCACGGACGACGACGCGCTGCTCGCGCAGGCCGGGCCGATCCTCGACCACCTCTACCGCGCCTATACCGACGCTCCGCCCCCTGGGACCTCATCCGGTGGCTAGCCCGCATTTTTCACCATGAATCTGCTGCGACCGCGCAACCGCTCGCATCTCCTGGCCCACCTCGTACGAGTCCGCGCCAGGGGTAGGAGCCGGTTTCACCGGCGATCCGCGCACCAGGCCCTGCGGGCCTGGGTCGCCGCAGGGATTCGGCTCCTACCGCGGGCCAGCCAGGATCTCCGCGCGTTTGCACGGTCTCGCCTCGATCCCTGGTGAGAAATGCGGGCTAGCCCCTCCCCACCCCAGGGACCGCCGTCCCCCATCACCCTGCGCGAGGCGGTGCGCTACTGGCTGAAGCTGGGATTTATCGGCTTCGGTGGCCCTGCGGGACAAATCAGCATGATGCACCAGGAGCTGGTGGAGCGGCGCCGCTGGATCTCGGAGCAGCGCTTCCTGCATGCCCTCAACTACACCATGGTTCTCCCTGGACCGGAGGCGCAGCAGCTTGCCACGTATATCGGCTGGCTGCTGCACGGCACGGCCGGCGGCCTGATCGCCGGCACCCTCTTTGTCCTGCCGTCGCTGTTCATCCTGATCGCCCTCACCTGGATCTACCTCGTCCACGGCAACGTGCCGGCGGTGGCCGGGGTGCTGTACGGGATCAAACCGGCGGTGACGGCGATCGTGGTCTTCGCCGCCTACCGCATCGGCTCGCGGGCGTTGCAGAACCGCGTCTTGTGGACGATGGCGGCGGTGGCCTTCGTCGCCATCTTCGCCCTCCACGTCCCGTTCCCTTACATCGTCCTCGGTGCCGGCCTGGTGGGCGCTGTGGGCGGTCGCCTCGCCCCGGAGACGTTCCAGATCGGAGGCCACCACGGCGATGGTAGAGGGAGCTTCGGGCCGGCGCTCATCGACGACGACACCCCCCTGCCGGTCCACGCTCGCTTCTCCTGGGGAAGGGTGATGAGCTATGCCGCCACAGGCATCGCCCTCTGGCTGGTGGCGATGGGCCTGCTCGCCGCCCTGTTCGGTTGGCAAGGCACCCTGACGCGCATGGCATGGTTCTTCACCAAGGCGGCGCTGGTCACCTTCGGCGGTGCCTACGCGGTGCTGCCGTACGTCTACCAGGGCGGCGTCGAGCAGTATCACTGGCTCACCGCCCTGCAGATGATCGACGGCCTGGCGCTGGGGGAGACGACGCCGGGGCCGCTGATCATGGTGGTCGCGTTTGTCGGTTTCGTCGGTGGCTGGAGCCATGCGGTCTTCGGCACCCACGCCCTGGCAGCGGCCGGCGCCGGCGGGGCGGCGGTGGCGACCTTGTTCACGTTCCTGCCCTCATTTCTCTTCATCCTCCTGGGGGCGCCGGCGGTGGAGGCGACCCGCCACGAGGTGAAGTTCACCGCGCCCCTCACCGGTATCACCGCCGCCGTCGTGGGAGTCGTCCTGAACCTGGCGCTGTTCTTCGCCTACCACGTCCTGTGGCCCGGCGGCCTCGACCCACACCGTGTCCTGCATGGCTTCCAATGGCCCTCGGCCGTGATGACGGTCGCCGCCTTCCTCGCCCTGACCCGGTTCAAGGTCGGCATCGTGCCGGTGATCGGCGCCTGCGGCGCGGTCGGCCTGCTCTCCACCCTCCTGCCGCGGGTCGGCGGCGGATAGCCGCCACGCCGCGGGGCGCCGCCGGGCACAGTTAGCGAGCGGCGAGGAGAAAGGCGCGGGTGGAGGGCGGGCCAGGGAAGTCTGGATCCGGTGGTCGCTCCTCCAGCACCGCGAAGCCGCCGGCCAGGACCGGCTCTCCGGCCCCGTGATGCAGCCACAGCAGGCGCCCCCCCGGTGCGAGGATTGCGCGCAGGCGATCGGCGGCCGGTCGCGGTGCGGTCGGTGGCGGGTCGACGACGATCAGGTCAAACCGCTCGCCGCGCCTGGCCAACCACTGCAGCCGCTTGCGGATATCGCCACGCAGAAAGGTGCGGCTCGGGGTGGTGAGGCCGTTGAGCCGATAGTTGACCCGCCCTCGCTCCAGGGTGGCGGGGGCAATGTCGACGTTGACCGTGGTCGCCGCCCCGGCCAGCGCGGCGACCACCCCAAAGGCACAGGTATAGGCGAAGAGGTTGAGCACCGGGCCGGCGATCGCCAGCTCCGCCACCCAGCGCCGCGCGGCGCGGCCGTCGAGAAACAGGCCGGTGTTGCGACCGCGGCACAGCTCCACCCGAAACCGCACGCGCCCCTCACGCACCTCTACCACGCCGTCGCTGGCCGGACCGCGCACGGCCATGGCGCCCCCGTGGCTTGCGAACCGCTCCACGAGGAATAGGGTGCCATCGTCGGGTAGCTGCCCTGCGACTCCGTCCAACACCGCCTCCCGCTGGGCAGCGGGCAGGGGCTCGAACAGCTCTAGCCGCAGGTGCGGCCCGTAGCGATCGAGGCGCACACCCGGCGCTCCCTCACTGTCGCCGTGAAAGACGCGCTCCGCACCCTCCGGCGGGCTCACCCGCCCCACTCGCTCGCGGGCCGCCTTGCCGAGGGCCGCGGCGAGATCCATCCGATCAGTTCCCGGCACAAAAAACGGGGAGGGGCAACCCACGCCCCCCTCCCGACCCGAAGCGAATCGCTGACCGCTAAAAGCTGACAGCTCTCTACGACACCCGCCCCATCACCTCGAAGCTCTTGATGAACGGCGGCGCCATGCGGGGATCCTTGATCATCGCGCCGTAATCGCCGATCTCGAACTTGAGCTTGCGCGTGGTGTAGGCCATGCCCAGGCCGGCCATTCCCGGCGGCTTCTCACACCACTTCTCCCAGTTCTTCTTCTTGGCGCGCAGGTCCCAGTTGAGCTCGTCGCCATCACGGACCGGGCCCGCATACACGACCTTGCCGTTCT
Organism: bacterium; assembly: GCA_036393335.1. GTDB lineage: Bacteria > CG2-30-53-67 > CG2-30-53-67 > CG2-30-70-394 > CG2-30-70-394 > DASWHD01. The sequence goes on along the minus strand of DASWHD010000093.1, from coordinate 48,423 downwards.
CGATCACGAGCTCGCCGGCGGGCTCGATCTCGTCGTCGAACCCATAGGCAATCTTGGAGTTGAACCCGATCTTGCTCAGGGCGTCGCTGAGAGCGGGCTCCTTGTTCCACTCCTCACCAAAGGCCTTCATCCAATCAGGGGAAAATAGATCAGTCATCGCGGCAACCTCCCTCAAAAAACTGTGATAACGACTCAACGTAGTTTCCCTGTGGCCTGCGACGCGGTCAAGTGGAGCGGCGGCTCCCCGTGCCAGCGCGGCGGGCGATCGCTGTGGGGTCATCCCGAGCAATACCGGTTAGACTTGGCGACATGGGAACCATTGTGAGCCGTGTGAGCCGAGCCCGGATCGTCACGCTGCTGCTCTTCAGCCTCCTGGCGCCTAGTGGTGCCAAGGGTCAAGAAGGGGAAACGACGGAACCACGCACCGTGCTCCACCTGTCGCTGGCCGCCGCGATCGACCCGGTGGCGAGCCGTCGCATCCAGGAAGCGATCGAGGAGGCGGGCCAGCGCCGCGCGGCGGCACTGGTGGTCGAGATGGATACCCCTGGCGGATTGCTCACCTCGACCCGCGAGATCGTCCAGGCGATCTTCGCCAGTCCGGTGCCGGTGATCATCTACGTCGCACCCAGTGGCGCACGGGCCGGCTCTGCGGGGGTGTTCATCACCCTCGCATCGCACGTGGCCGCGATGGCACCCGGGACCAACATCGGTGCCGCCCACCCGGTGGCCATCTCCACCCCCGGCGGCGGTGAGGGGATGGGTGAGACGATGGAGGCGAAGGTGACCAACGATGCCGCCGCCTTCGCCCGCTCCATCGCCGAGCGACGCGGCCGCAATGCGACGTGGGCCGAGGGCGCGGTGCGGGAGTCACTCTCGATCACCGAGAACGAGGCCCTGAAGGAAGGGGTGATCGACCTGATCGCCGCCGACCTACCGGCGCTGCTGGACGCCTGCGACGGCCGCACCGTCGACCTGCCGTCCGGTCCCACGATCCTGCACACCAAAGGCGCGGCGGTGATTCCCCTGGCCACGCCCTTCAAGTACCGCTTCCTCGGCTGGTTGGCCAATCCCAACACCGCCTACCTGTTGATGCTCCTCGGGGTGTACGGCCTGATCTTCGAGCTGTCCAACCCGGGCGCCATCTTCCCCGGCGTCGCGGGTGCCATCTCCCTCGTCCTGGCCGCCTTCGCCCTCGGCATGCTGCCATTCAACGCCGCGGGCGTCGCCCTGATCGTCCTCGCCATCGCCCTGTTCGTCATCGACCTCTTCGTGCCCACTCACGGGATCCTGACGACCGGTGGCATCATCGCGTTCACCATCGGCTCGATCATGCTGTTCGACGTCCCGGAGGCGATGGACTTCGGCATCGCCTGGCAGGTCCTGATCCCCGCCACAGCAACGACCGCGGCGTTCTTCATCTTCGCCGTGGGGCTGGGCCTGAAGGCGCAACGACGCCGCGCCGTCACCGGGCAAGGGGGATTGGTGGGGGAGGTCGGGCGGGCGCGCACCGAGCTCGCCCCCGCGGGCAAGGTCTTTCTGCACGGCGAGATCTGGAACGCCCGCGCCAGTGGGCCCATCGCGGTCGGCGAGCCGGTACGGGTGGTGGCCGTCCGTGGCATGGAGCTCAGTGTCGAACCTGTCGTGCCTGAAAGGAGTGGCCCCCATGATTCCTGAGATCGATGTGGTCCCCTACGTCCTGCTGTTCGGCGCCCTGCTGGCCATCCTCGCCTCGGCGATCAAGATCCTGCGCGAGTACGAGCGTGGCGTGGTGTTCCGCCTCGGTCGCCTGCTGCGCGCCAAGGGGCCGGGCCTGATCATCCTCATCCCGGTAGTCGACAAGATGGTGAAGGTCTCCCTGCGCACCATCGCCATGGACGTGCCGCCGCAGGACGTGATCACTCGCGACAACGTCTCGGTGAAGGTCAACGCGGTGCTCTACTTCCGCGTCATGGACCCGGAGCGAGCGATCGTCGAGGTGGAGGACTTCCTCTACGCCACCAGCCAGCTCGCCCAGACCACCCTGCGCTCGGTGCTCGGCGAGGTGGAGCTCGACCAGCTCCTGTCGGAGCGCGAACAGATCAACGAGAAGCTCCAGACGATCCTCGACGCGCAATCCGACGCCTGGGGCATCAAGGTGTCCCTGGTGGAGATCAAGCACGTCGACCTACCCCAGGAGATGCAGCGCGCGATCGCCAAGCAGGCCGAGGCGGAGCGCGAGCGGCGCGCCAAGGTGATCAACGCCGAGGGTGAGTTCCAGGCCGCGACTCGCCTGGCGCAGGCCGCCGCGATCATCATGCAGGAACCGGCGGCGTTGCAGCTGCGCTACCTCCAGACCCTGGTCGATATCACCGGCGAGCGCACCTCCGTGGTCCTGCCCATCCCCCTGAACCTCCTCGAGAGGCTCGGCGGCGGCGGCGACACCGGCCAGCCCCAGGCATAGGGGCACCCGGACCAACAACACCTCTAAGGAATGCAGGAAAGGGGGCAGGAAGGCAGAAACGTCATGCCGCAGCTACGGTGCTCTCCTCCCCTTCCTGTATTTCCTGCCTTCCTTAGAGGCATGCCCCCATGCCTGGCCAAGCCCGGCCTACTCACCCAGTAAGATTCGGAACGCGGGAAGCCAAGAAACCAGGAGGGGAGACTTGCGGCAGGCGTCTTTCCTGGTTTCCGGGCTTCCCGCGTCAAAATCTAAGGTTCGCCGCAAAGCCCGTGTTGCGCCGATCTGCCCGAGCATTCGCCCTTCCTGCCCCCTCTCCTGCCTTCCTTAGATGGATCCCCGCCGGGGCGCCACCCAGGCTCAGCGCTAACGACCAGATTTACGGATTCATGAAGTGGCCCATGTAACCGCGTTCCGTAAACGCGCGGTGGCGCTCCAGATAGGCGAGACGCGCCTCCATCACGTACTTGGCCATAGTCTCGTAGATCTCCGGGAGCAGGGCCTGGCGGCCGTCCACCTTGGCCCGCTCCGGCGCCGCGTGCACGTCGGTCTCCAGCCCATCGAAGCCGGCTGCGACCGCCGCCATCATGGCGTCGACCACCAGCTCGCGCTGGCCCACCGAGTGGGAGCAGTCGAAGACCACCGGCTGGCGAGTCAGGCCGCGCAACACCGGTCCCCACTCCAAGGCCGCCGCGTTGCGCAGATACTTGGGATTAGTGGTCTGGGTACCGCGCACCACCAGCACCACCTTGGGATTGCCGCCGGCGACGATGCGCTCCGCATAGTTGAGGAACTCGTCGATGGTGTTGCCGCGGCCGTTCTTGAGATAGATCGTAAACTCGGTCCTGCCGAGGGCGTCGAAGAGGCGCGCGAACTCGGCGGAACGGGTGCCGACCTGGAGGATGTCGAAGGTGCCGTCTTGCCGGTACTTGTCGATATCCACGATCGACATGATCTCGTTGGCCGCCGCACAGTGGTACTTGTCCTTCATCGCCCGGACCCACGGGATGCCGGCGTCACGAATCCCCTCCCAGGAGTAGACCGAGGTGCGGTTCTTGTCTACGAAGCCGCGGAAGGCCACGTGCATGTTGGCCTCCGCCGGGAAGGGCACCCCCATGATCGCGTCGATGATCTCGTGGTAGAGGCCCTCCTCCTCCACCGCACACGGCCCGACCGTCCACAGGAAGTGGCCGGCACCGATGCGCGAGTCGCCGTGGATGTGGATCTCCAGCGGGTCGGGGTTGAATTTGCGGCTGATCAGCTTGTACGACGGCAGCAGCCGCGCCACCCGCGCCACGAACGGCAGGTTCTCCACCCGGTCGATGGGGATGCGGTGGGTGTCCCGCGCCTTGATCTCGATCTTCGCCAGGCCGGTGGAACCCCGGTCCAGGTTCATCGAGTCGATCTTGACCCCACACTCCTTGGCCACCGCCTCGATCTGGTCACACACCTCACCGGTGCGGCTGAGATCGAAGTTGTCCTCCAGATAAATTTCCATCGCTTACTCCCACGCCGAGAGACCCCGCCCCTCCGGAAAGGGGGGCGGATGGTAGCAAAAGGGTTGTCTCCCTCCCAGGCCACTGGCCGTCACCCGACAGCAATGGCACACCGGCAGTGGATCGACGCGAGAACCCAGGGAAGTCTGACGCAGCCACATGAATGCAGTAGGGGCACGGCATGCCGTGCCCCTACGCACGGGATTTTCTCTTTGGCCTCCCCCGTTGACCTGTCCCCCGCTCCGCTGCGCAACGGCTGCGGCGAGGCGCCTACGGCGCGTCACTCCACCATGCGCAACATCACACACACCGTGTTGAACCGCGACGACTCCGGCACCACCAGCAACACCGTCTGGCCGGGCCGGATCACCCCGCTGCGGATCGCCTCCTCCAGGGCGATCCAGATCGAGGCGGTGCCGACGTTGCCCACCCGCGTCAAGTTGGTGAACCATCGCTCCCGCGGCAGCTCCAGACCCACCGCCGCGAGGTGGGCGACGGTGCCGTCGATGAAGTACTCGCTGGAGAGATGGGGGATGACCACGTCCACCTCGGCCGGATCGAGGCCGGCGTTGGCAAAGCAATGACGCACGCAGTCGATGGTCACCGCGACGATGTGCTCGTTGAGGAGGTCGATGTCCTGGCGCAGGTTGAGGCCCCCCGAGATCGCCGCATCGAGGACGTTGTCACACCACTCGATACCGCCGGTCATGCACGACGGCAGCTCCCCGGCGCGCGACTCCATTTCGACGTGCACCACCTCCAGTGCACCCGGGCGTCGCTCCGGACCCAGGACCACGGCGCCGGCGCCGTCGGAGAGCATCCAGCGCAGGAAGTCCTCGTCGAACTCCAGGGGCCGCTGTCGCGCCGCCAGCACCGCGTCGATCTCCGCTGGGCTCACCTCCCGCCCGAGTTGCTCGCACAGCTCGCCCAAGAACGCCTTGAAACGCGGGCCGAACTCGTAGTGCTCGCGGCGCAGCCCCTGAGAGGCGCGCTCGCTGGCGATCACCAGGGCGTTGGGGTAGCGGCCGCTGGCAACCTGGAGATAGGCCCAGTCAAAGGCGCCGGCAGACGAGCTACACACCCCGTGGACCGTGCCGATCGCCGTGCGTGCGATCCCCAACTCGCCTTGCACCATGGCCGCGTGGGGCGGCAGGACCTGGTCGGGAGTGGTCGTGGCGCAGCACAGAAAGGCAACCTGATCGAGGGTGAGCCCCGCCCTCGCCACCGCCTCCCGGCCACAGGCGGCGGCGAGGCTCGCGCCGGTGTAATGCCACGCTCGGGTCTCGGGATCGAAGCAGTAGTGGCGCGACTTGATCCGGTTGCTGCGCAGGACGATGGGCCGCGCCCGGGAGCGCTGCTCTCCGATCTGGCCCATGACTCCCTCGATCCGGGCGTTGGAGATCGGTGGTCCGGGCAGCAGGGCCGCGATCGACTGAATGTAGACGGGCTGGATCACGGAGGGGGGTGGCGGGGGCAAGGTTCCTGACGCAACAGCTTATAATCCTGTGAATACTCAGGATTTTTACACTACCGACCGGCCGCCTGAATATCAATTCGAGACGACTCACCCCAGCCTCGGTTCCCCCGGGCGGAGCGGTCATGAATGTGTCTACCGCACGCCCGTGCCACCCTCTCCGCCTAGGAACCGTCGAACCAGACCACCACGTCACCCAGAATCTGGGTCTGGCACGACAGGCGCTCGTCGTCGTCGGCGCCGTTGTCGGCCAGCAAATCGTTCTCCTCGTCGCTCATCTCCGAGAGGTTCTCCCACCCCTCTTTGATGAGGACCTTGCAAGTGCAGCATTCGCATTGCCGCGTACAGCCATCCGGAATCTCCAGACCCGCATGCTCGAGCAGGCCGAGCTCTTCGGAGGCGTCGATGATCGAGGTGCCCAGCGGAACGTTGCCCTCCAATCCACAGGGCAAGAAGGTGATGTGAGGCATGAAACGGGCTCCTTTTTCGGCAGTCTAGCGGCGGGCCACGGAGCAAGCCACGACTCCACGGCACCCTGTCACGAACGCCCCACCGCCGTTTGAGCAACCCCCGCGCGGACCGTACACTTCCCCGATGCGCATCACCGAGATCTTCCGCTCCCTGCAGGGGGAGTCGACCTTCGCCGGCCTGCCGTGCATCTTAGTGCGCACCACCGGCTGCAACCTGCGGTGCGGGTACTGTGATACGGCCTACGCCTTCCACGGCGGCAGCGAGATGTCGGTGGACGAGGTGCTGGCCGAGGTCGTGGCCCTGGGCACGAGGCTGGTCGAGGTCACCGGCGGCGAGCCCCTGCTGCAGGCGGAGTCGATAGACCTGATGGCGGCGCTGCTGGCACGGGGCCACACCGTGCTCCTGGAGACCGGCGGCTCCCTGCCCATCGACGCGGTCCCGGCGGGGGTGCACGTCATTCTCGACATCAAGACCCCCTCCTCCGGGGAGGCAGACGCCAATCGCTGGGCAAACCTCGCCCGCCTCGACGACCGCGGCCAGATCAAGTTGGTGATCGGCGACCACCACGACTTCGAGTGGGGGATCGACGTGATCCGCAAGCACCACCTGATCGAGCGCTGGCCGGTGTTGATCTCGCCGGTCCACGACGTCCTCTCCCCTGAGGACACGGCCGCGTGGATCCTGGCGAGCGGCCTGCCCCTCCGCCTCCAGCTCCAGCTCCACAAATACGTGTGGGACCCGGCTCGCACCGGCGTGTAGAAGCGGTCAGCCTTCAGCTCGTGACCAAAGGACCGGTGTTCAAATCCAAATCAAGCAGATCGCTGACAGCCGATTGCTGACCGCTACCAAAGGAGATTCGATGTCCCCGAAGACCCGCGGCCTGATCGCCGCCGTGACCCTTCCCCTCACCGTGGTACTCGCGGTAGCCATGGCGCCGGCGTGTAAGTCGGCCAAGGACACGGCAGAGAAAGGGGGCACCCCGCTCGCCGCGGATGCGGCCAGCGGCTCGACCACCACAACCATCCCCGCGCCCTCCTTCTCCCTGCCCGATCTGGCGGGCAACCGGGTCGAGCTCGCCCAGTTCAAGGGCAAGGTGCTGGTGATCGATTTCTGGGCGACCTGGTGCCCGCCGTGCCGCGAGGCGATCCCGGAGCTGATCGCCATGAAGAAGAAGTACGGACCCCAGGGCTTCGACATCGTCGGCATCTCCATGGACGAGAACCCGGCCCGGGTCGTTCCGCCGTTCGTGGAGCACTATGGCATCAACTATCCGGTGGTGGTGGCCAACGCCGAGGTGTCGAGCGCCTTCGGCGGCATCTATGGCCTGCCGACCACCTTCATCGTCGACCGCAACGGCAACATCGCCCAGCGGTACATCGGCTATGTCGATGCCAAGGTGATCGCACGGGACGTCGAGGCGCTGTTGTAGCTGGAACCCGGCCCCGCGGTAGGAGCCGAATCCCTTCGGCGACCTGGCCCGTAAAGCCGGCTGCTCCCCAGGCCCAGATCGCCGGTACAACCGGCTCCTACCCTTCATTTCCGGCCTCCACGGCGCCCAGTTGGTCAGTCAGAAACCGCACCGCCGCGGCCATGTCCTCCGGAAGCGGGCTCTCGAAGTGCAAGGCCGCGCCGCTCACCGGGTGGCGAAAACCGAGCACCGCGGCGTGCAGCATCTGGCGGGAAAACCGGTGTACCAGGTTGCCTACGCGCAGGCTGCGCACACCCCTCCCGTAGAGGGCGTCGCCGAGCACCGGATGGCCGATCTGGGCGAGGTGGACCCGCACCTGGTGGGTGCGCCCGGTCTCCAAGCGTGCCGCGACAAGGGTTGCCTCCGCGCCGAACCAGCGCACTGGCTGCAACGCGGTGCATGCCGCCCGGGGGTGGTCGGTCCGCGGCGAGATCCGCTTGCGATCGCGGCGGTCGCGGCCGATCGCCACGTCGATCCGCAGCGCCTCGCCAAGACAACCCTTGGCGAGGGCGAGGTAACGACGCTCGATATCGTGCACCAGCCACGCCGCCGCGAGCCTCGCATGGGCGCGGTCGTTCTTCGCCACCACCATCAGGCCGCTGGTCTCCTTGTCGAGTCGGTGGACCAGGCCGGGCCGCGTCTCGCCGCCCACGTTGACCAGGTCGGGACAGCGGGCGAGCAGGGCGTTGACCAGGGTGCCCCGGGCATGTCCCGGCGCCGGATGGACGACCATGCCCGCCGCCTTGTCGAGGACCAAGAGATCGTCGTCCTCGTAGACCACGGTGAGGGGCAGGGACTCGGGCTCATGACGCGCCAGGGCCGGCGGAGGGACCCGCACTTGCACACGTTGGCCGGGCATCACCCGTGCCGACGCCCGCACCGGCCGGCCGTCCACCAACACCGCCCCGTTGGTGCACAAGCGCCCGATCTGACTGCGGGTCAACCCGAGGCGGGTGGTGGCCAGCCAACGGTCGATGCGCTGCGGTGCCACCCCCACGGGCACCGGCAGCTCCGTCACCGTCGTCTCGCCAGCCTCGACCCCGCGTCCCTGCGGCTCGCCCATAGTGCCATCCCCGCCCGTGCCGAAGAGAGAGCAACCCCTGGATTGCTGCATCTTCCTGTCTTAGTTATGGTTTTTACTACCCTGGATCATCTTTTTCCCCGACCGATGCTACGTTCTCTTGCCCCGACACGACACGCCCTCCGCTTCCTCACCCTGTGCCTGGCAGCGGCCCTGAGTCACCTCGCTTGCGCGACCCTGCCCGGGCCGGAGGCGGTCTCGACCGCACATCGCGCGCCACGCCCCGCTGGCGCGCCCTCGGCGAGCGAGCTCTTCCTGATCGGCGACTACCAGAGCCGCCACGGCGACCCCGGCGCCATCGACAGCTTCAAGGCCGCCTTGCGCCTCGACCCCGCTGCACCGGATCTGCTCACCGCCCTGGCCACCGCCTATCGCCGTACGGGACAGATGGAGATGGCCCAGGTGGCGGCACGGGACGCCCTGAAGCATGCGCCGGACCAGGTGGAGGCGTTGCAGATCCTGTATGAGGTCCACACCCATGCCCAGGAGTACGACAAGGCCCTGCCGTATCTCGAGCACCTCTACGAGCTGGACCCGGAAGACACCCAGCGCCTGGCACAACTGGCCCAGCTCTACCTGGAGACCGGCCGCAGCGACGATGCGATCGCGGTCCTGGAGGGGTATCTTAAGGACCACCCCGCTTCGGTGGTCGCGCACTTCCACCTCGGCCGGATCTACGGCGCCATCGAACAGTTCGACAAGGCGGCGGAGCACTTCCGCCGCTGCACGGAGGAGCGACCGGACGTGGAGCGGGGCTGGGTCAACCTGGGTGCGGCCCTGGAGCAGGGCAGCGACCTCGACGGCGCGATCGAGGCGTACCAGCGCGCCCTGGACCTCAATCCCTACAACCGCGCCCTGTCGAAGCGGGTCGCCCAACTCCTGGTCACCACCGACAAGCTGACCCAGGCGATCACCGCGTACGAGAAGCTCATCGCGGACAATCCGGAGGACCTGCACTCGCAGCTGCGCCTCGCCCTCCTGCTCTTCGACCAAAAGGAGCTGGCGCGCGCCCTCGACCGCCTGCAGCGCATTCACCAGCGCTGGCCGAACAACGACCGGGTGGAGTTCTTCCTCGCCCTCGCCTACGAGCAGACCGACCAGCACGCCGAGGCCGCGCAACACTTCCAGCAGCTCTACGCGGCGGAGCCGACCAACCCGGAGGTGGCGCAACACCTGATCGTAAACCTGGAGTCCCTCGGCGATCCGGCGCCGCTAATGGAGATCTTCGCCCAGGCACGCATCGCCGCCGATCCGATGTCCCCCGACCTGATCGCCTATCTGGGCGGGGCGCTGGTGCGCATGGAGGGACTCACCCAGGCGGAGGAGGTGTTCCGCGAGGGGGTGCGGCTCTACCCCGAGGACGCCCGCCTCTACTTTCAGCTCGGCGCCTTGTACGAGAAGATGAAGCGCTATCCAGAGGCTTACGATGCCCTGGAACGGTCCATCGAGCTCGACCCGGACCAGGCCCACGCCCTCAACTACCTCGGCTACATGTACGCCGAGCAGAACATCCACCTCGACGAAAGCCTCGATCTCATCAACCGCGCGGTGAAGATCCGCCCGGACGACGGCTACATCGTCGACTCCCTCGGCTGGGTCCATTTCCGGCGCGGTGAGCTGAACGAGGCACGAGCCGCCCTGGAGCGGGCGATCCAACTGGTCCCGGACGACGCGATCATCCGCGACCACCTGGGTGACGTGTACTGGGCACTGGGGCGCACCGAGGACTCGTTCCAGCAATGGAACCGCGCCCTGGAGCTGGATGGGGACACCGTGCCGGGCCTGGCGGAGAAGATCACCCGCCACCGGCAGGAGCACGGCGGAAAGCCTGCGCAGCCGTAGTGTTCACGCCCGTTGCCGCGGCGCATCGGCATGTCGTCCTGCGACCGCATCGCGCCAAGTGGCTCGTCGCAGATCATGGCAGGCGCGGGGTCGAAAAGGGATGGTGTGCGGCCGCGCGGCATCGGGGCGGTGGACGGCTAGCCCGCATTTCTCACCAGAAATCGTTGCGAGCCCGTGCCAATGGCCGTAGATCCTGTCTGGCCCGCGGTAGGAGCCGAATCCCTTCGGCGATCTGCCACATTGGGGTCGCCGAATAGAATCGGCTCCTACCACGGACGAGGACAGGGCCAGGAGATGCGGGCAGTTGCGCGGGCGCAGCAGAGTCATGGTGAGAAATGCAGGCTAGCGGCAAGGTGGAGGCAGATGCGTGGTCGCAGCACAGATGGTGTGGGGGTGACGGGTGGGCCTGAAAAATGGCGTAGCCTCTCTGCCGTCGTCCTGCGGCTCGTGTTGCCGGCCGGCCTCGCTCTGGCCTGCGCCCACCGCCCGGCCCTGGTGAGCCCCGCAGACTGTGCGGCAGCCCAGGCCGAGGCGGCGCGCCTGTCTGCCATCTGGGAGGGGCGGCGGCTGGCGGGGATCGTGCAGATCACCGCGCGTGATGGTCTGTTGCGAGATCGGGCAATCGCCACCATCGCCACCGTGCCGCCGAATCGACTGCGCATCGAGGTGAGCGACGACCTCGGCCAGACTCAGCTCCTCGCCCTGGTGAGCGGCGATGCGCTTGCCTTCTGGACGGTGCGCGACGGCTGGTTGAACGGCGTCCCGGTGCTCGCCGCCCTGCCCCTCCCTGCAGCTACCTGGCCGCACCTGCCGCGTTTGCTCCTGGCCCTGCCGTGCGCCGCTCCCGAGTGCGCTTCATCGTCGAAGAACACCGGCAAACCGATGGTTTTGTTACGCTGTGGCCATGGCACGCCCGAATGGCAATGGGACCCGCAGCGCCAGCAGGTGGCGGGCGCACGCCTGCCACCGTTGCGGATCTCTTACCTGGACGCGGACCGGGGAAACGGGCTACACCCCCGCGACCTCGATGTAGACCTGGGAGAGGGGCGTAGCCTCTCCGTGCGCTGGCAGCAGTTCCGCTTCGATCGTGAGTTTCCGCCCGACCTCTTTCGCCTCCGGCAGCCAGAGACCGCCCCGGCCACCGGCCCCTCCATGGAGCGTCCATGAAGACCCTCACCGTCCAGGCCCCTGCGAAGATCAACCTGTCGCTGCGCGTCCACAGTCGCCGCCGGGACGGCCTGCATCGCCTACGCACGGTGCTGGCGATGATCGACCTGTGTGACACCCTGCGCTTCGAGCCGGCGCGCAGCCCCGGCCTCCTCTTTACGTGCAGCGACGCCACCCTCCCCACCGGCATCGACAACCTGGTGGTGAAGGCGTTCGTGCGCCTGCGGCCCGTGATCGGCGACCAGGTCGGCCTGCGCATCCACCTGGAGAAGCACATCCCGATCGCGGCCGGGCTTGGCGGCGGCTCCAGCGACTCGGCCGCAGCCCTGGCCGGGCTGCGCCACTATTTCGCCCTGCCGGTGTCCGACGCCGAGTTGATCGAGCACGGTCGCGCCCTGGGTGCCGACGTGCCGTTCTTTTTCACCGCCCCTCTGTGCCGCGGCGAAGGCACCGGCGACGATCTCACCCCCCTGCCCGCGCTGGAGCCGATCCCCCTGGTGGTGGTCTTCCCCGAGATCGCGATTTCCACCCACTGGGCATACGAGAACTTCCCGGATCAGCCGGGCTCGTCGTGCACCTACAACAAGGAGCTGCTGCACGCCCTGCACGAACGCGACGTGGCGGCGATCGGCGCCCACCTGGACAACGACCTCGAATCGGTGGCACTGCCCGTCCACCCCCGCATCCGCGAGGTGAAAGAGCGACTCCTCGCCCTGGGAGCGGTGGGCGCCCTGATGTCGGGGAGCGGCTCGGCGGTCTTTGGCCTCTTTGCCAGCGCACAGATCGCCCAGCAGGCGGAGGAGACCCTACTGGAGGAAAAGGGCTGGGGCGCCGTCTTCCTCAGCCGCACCCTCACCGCCTCGCCGCTGACGCTGTTGTCGTAAGGGTCATCCGTTCTCAGAAGTCAATGATCCGCTCCCTCCGCCGCGTGACACACGGCTTCGATGTTGTTGCCGTCCGGATCGAAGACGAACGCCCCGTCGCGGACTGTGAGACCGATGTGATCCAACATGGGACACCTCCTTTTGTAGTTTTGTGATCCAACATGGGACACCTCCTTTTGTAGTTTGTAGAACGCGGGAAGCCAGGAAGCCAAGAAGAGAGATGTCAGAGGAGTTGTTCTTCTGGCTTCCTGGCTTCCCGCGTTGATCTACTTTCCGTCAGCCTAGGATTATCGACGGGGCCGCGGCCTTGCGCGACGGGAACGACCGCGCCAGCCTACCGCCCGTTTTTCTACGACGGGAATCTGGTGAGCGAACGCGATGGCATGATCCCCGAGTGGGCGCCCCAGGAAGGCGTGATGGTCACCTGGCCGCACGACCAGACGGACTGGCGCGATGACCTCCCGCAGGTCGACGCCTGCTTCGCCCACATCGCCGCCGAGGTAACGCGGCGCGAGACCCTCCTGGCCGTGTGCCGCGACGCGGCGCACGTCGAGCACGTGCGCGGGCGGGTCGTCGCGGCGGGCGGCGACCCCGGTCGCCTGGCGTGCGCAGTCGCACCGTCCAACGACACGTGGGCGCGGGATCACGGGCCGATCGCCGTGCGGCGCAGCGGCACGCTGCGGCTCCTCGACTTCCGCTTCAACGGCTGGGGTGGCAAGTACCCCGCCGACCTCGACGACCGGATCACTCGCACCATTCACGCGGGCGGCGCCTTCGCCGGCGTCCCCCTCGAGTCCATCGACCTGGTCCTCGAGGGCGGGAGCCTCGACGTGGACGGCCGCGGCGCGCTGCTCACGACGGCGAGCTGTCTGCTCGCGCCGACGCGCAATCCGGGCCACGACCGGGCCGCGATGGAGGTCGCCCTGCGCACCCACCTGGGGGTCGAGCGGGTGCTATGGCTGGAGCACGGCGCCCTGGAAGGCGACGATACCGACGGCCACGTGGACACCCTGGCGCGGTTCTGCGATGGCCACACCATCCTCTACCAGGCGTGCGACGATCGGGGCGATTCTCACTTCGCGGTCCTGCGCACGATGGGCGCGGAGCTGGCGGAACTGCGCGACGTCGATGGCCACCCCTATCGGCTCGTCGCCCTGCCGTGGCCGCGACCCGCCTACGACCCGGTGACGGGCCGGCGCCTGCCCGCGACCTATGCGAACTTCCTGATCGTCAATGGCGCGGTCCTGGTGCCGGCGTATGGTGACCCCGCGGACGCGGAGGCGCGGCGGGTGCTTGGCCGCTGCTTTCCCGGCCGCGAGGTCGTCTCCATCGACTGTCGGCCCCTGATCCGTGGTTTCGGCAGTCTCCACTGTGTCACCATGCAGCTCCCCGCCGGCGCCGTGACGGCGCCGGAGCACGGGCATTGAGCGTACGTCAGCACGAGGTCGGCACATGAAGGTTGGGCTCGTGCAGCAAGGCTGCACAGCGGACCGTGATCGTAACGTCGCCGCGAGCCTCGACGGGATCCGCACCGCCGTGGCCCGCGGCGCCGACCTCGTCTGTCTTCCCGAGCTGCACGCGGGTCTGTACTTCTGCCAGAGGGAGGATCCCGGCGCATTCGATCTCGCCGAGCCGATCCCCGGCCCTACCAGCGAGCAGATTGGTGCGCTGGCCGGGGAGCTGGGCGTCGTGGTGGTCGCGTCGATCTTCGAGCGCCGCGCCGCGGGCCTCTACCACAACACCGCCGTGGTCCTCGACGCGGACGGCTCGATCGCCGGGCGCTACCGCAAGATGCACATTCCCGACGATCCGGGGTACTACGAAAAATTTTATTTCACCCCTGGCGACCTCGGCTTCCAGCCGATCAACACGGCGGTGGGACGGCTCGGCGTGCTGGTGTGCTGGGACCAATGGTACCCGGAGGCCGCGCGCCTCATGGCCCTCGCCGGCGCCGAGCTGTTGCTCTATCCCACCGCCATCGGCTGGTGCGAAGCGGACGACCCAGCCGAGCAGGCGCGCCAGCGCGAGGCATGGCTCACCGTCCAGCGCGCCCACGCCGTGGCCAACGGCGTCCCGGTCGTGGCGTGCAACCGCACCGGCCACGAGGGCGATCCCTCGGGTACCACCGGCGGCATCCACTTCTGGGGGTCGAGCTTCGTCGCCGGTCCCCAGGGCGAGGTCCTCGGCCTGGCTGGTCCGGACACCGCGCAGATCTTGGTGGTCGACGTCGATCGCCGGCGCGGCGAGGAGGTGCGGCGCCTCTGGCCCTTCCTCCGCGACCGCCGCATCGACGCCTATACCGATCTCGTCCGGCGATTCCGGGATTAGCAGTCCGTCGGACGTTGCCGTCCGAGCGTGGAGCGTGACGAGATCCGCCGGCCGCGACGCGCGGTGAAACAACTACGTCTGGGGCGGGAGACCCGGGCAAAAGCCGCGGCCTGGTGCGCTGCGGGAGGTTCGGTTCCCCCGGTGGAGTAGCGCCGGAAACGTTGTCCGGCCAACGCCGGCAGGCCGCGCACCCATCCGCAGGGAATGGCCCGGCGTCCCCCACGGCGTTCGTCCGTGTACCCGACATCTTTACGGCATTTTTCCCTCACAATTACGACTTTCTCCCAATTGTCGCCCTTGCGATCCCCGCGATACTTAACCGTAAGAGCAGGGGTGCAATGGGTACCCCATGAAAAGGAGAGCGGACATGTTGTTCTTCAGAGGTGGGAATCACGTCGCTAAGGGCCATTACTGGGCTCCGGCAAACGGGTCGTGGGTCGACGGCGGTCGGGAGCACCTCCTCCCCGGGGCTCACGATACGGTGTATCTACGGGTCCACCCGGTTGCGATGTTCCTCCTCGCGCCGGCAATCGGCCTGGCCTATTTCCTGACCTTGCCGCTGATCGCCATCGTCTTTGCCGCCGCCGCCGTCCTCACGCGGATTGCGCGGGAGCTGGCCCACTCGCTCGGCGCCCTCGCCTACTTCGAGTGGCGGCCCAATGAGGCGTACCTGGCCGGCAAAGGCCGGAAGGACAAGGGGCAAGGCACCAATCCCAAGGAATCACACTGACCGCGCGGGTTCCGCGCATTTCCAGCACCGTGTCGTACCACGACAGAGGGAGAACCATCATGAAGCTCATCTACCAGAATGGCGAAGCCGTAACCCGAGGGGCCTATTGGAACGTCGCCACCGGCGAGTTGGTCCACTGCGACGCAGCGACCGAAATACTCCCCGGCGAGCGGATGACCTATCTTAAGGTCCATCCTGCCGCCCTCCTCCTCCTGGGACCGATCCTCGGCCTGGCTTTTGTCCTCTTCCTTCCCTTCATCGGGTTCGCCATGATCGCCCATACGATCACCTCTAAGCTGCTGACCGCCCTGGGCGCACATCTCGCCAGGGAGGCCGGCTTCCGATGGCACCCGAGCATGGCCTATCTCACCGGCAAGAAGCCCACGGGGAAACGGAATTGACGGCGACCGCGCCAGACAGCGGGAGCTAGCTCGCATTTCTCACCATGACTCTGCCGCGCCCGCGCAACTGCCCGCATCTCCTGGCCCACCTCGTCGAGGGTAGGAGCCGGTGGCAGCGGCGACCCGCACCATCCGCGCGGCAGGCCCTGCGGGCCGGGTCGCCGAAGGGATTCGGCTCCTACCAAGTGCCGGCCAGAATCTACGGCCAGGCCATGGGCGGCCAGCTTCACCTGGCCCCATGCCCGGGCGCGGGCTCGCGACGATCCCGGGGGAGAAATGCGGGCTAAGGCGCACCGCGGTGTCAGACCCGAAGCCGCGGTGCGCGAGCCTCCTCGCGGCCGGAAACGACAGGGAGGGAGCTCCGTGAAGCATCCCAAGATCATCCTCACGGCACTGAGTCTCAGCCTCTGGGCGTTGGTCAGCGGCGGATATGCATCCGCGGCGGATCAGTGCCTCGATTGCCATGGCAGCGACGACCTGAGCACCGCGTTCGCGAACGGCGCGACACTCTCCCTCTTTGTCGATCGCCACCAGCTTGAAGGGTCGGTCCACGCCACCCTGGACTGTCAGGATTGCCATACGTCCTTCACCGGGGACGACCATCCCACGCAGGTGTTCCCCGACCGGAGCGCGCACTCGCAGTTCTGGTCACGGGTTTGCGAAAGCTGCCACTCCGAATTCCAGGGCATCCACCGGACCCTGTTGGAACAGGAGGGTAGGCGTGTGGTGTGCACTGACTGCCACACCGCGCACGCCGTGCAACCGGTCGCCGTCGCATTCCACGACACGCTCTACTGTATCGGTTGCCACGGCCAACCCCTGCACCTGGCGACGCGGGATGGCAGCCGGATCTCCCTGCAGATGAACCCCGCGGATCTCGCCAACTCCGTCCATCAACGTCTGAGCTGTCGCGATTGTCACTTCGGCTTCACCGCCAAGGAACACCCGGAGCGGAGCTTTCGCTCGCCGCGGGACCATACGTTGGCGTCAGCGGAGACGTGCCGGCGATGCCACTTCGACAAATACACCCGCACTCTAGAGAGTATCCATTACGAGCTGCTCTCTTCGGGGCGCCAGGATGCCCCCGTGTGCGTGGATTGCCACGGTGCCCATGCCATCGCGACGGGACGCCTGGAGAAGGTGGTGAACGCCCGGCGTTGCGCGCAATGCCATGAGGACATCTACGTGGTGTACAAAGAGAGTGTCCATGGCGCCGCAATGCTCTCGGAGCACAACGAGGATGTGCCGGTGTGTTCCGACTGCCATCGCGCTCACGACATCCCGGACCCGACAACCGCCGAGTTCCACCTCACGATCCCGGAGATCTGCGGGAACTGTCACTCCAATAGCCGCATCGCCGGAAAGTACGGCCTCTCCACACAAGTGGTGGAGAGCTATGTCCAGGACTTCCACGGCGTCACCCTCCGCTTCTACAAGAAAGAGGGGGACCTGCGTCCGATCGCGACCTGCACCGACTGCCACGGCATCCACGACATCGCAAAGATCACCGCTCCCGGATCACCGGCAGTCAAGGCGAACCTTGTCAAGCGTTGCCAGAAATGCCATCCCGATGCCACGGCCAACTTCCCCGATAGCTGGGTCTCTCACTACGAGGCGAGCTTCGACAAGGCACCGGGCGTGTTCCTGGTAAACCTGGCCTACAAGATCTTCATTCCGTTCATGGTCATCGGGCTGGGGCTTCAGATTCTGCTCCACATCTGGCGGTACGCCATCAACAGATGACCGGGGAGGAACCGTGAACCGGACAAACAACACCACCTATCTCCGGCGGCTCGGGCCGCTGCGCATCACCGAGCATTGGTTGAACGCCACGGTGTTCGTGGTGTTGGTCGTGACCGGCCTATCGCAGAAGTTCCATGACGCCGCGACATCCCAGTGGCTGATCGAGATTCTCGGAGGAATCGACTCCGTTCGGATCATCCACCGTATCACCGGTTTCGCCCTCATCATCTTGACCTCGGTGCACGTCTTGACCGCCGTATACGGCGTCCTGGTCCGGCGGTGGCAGCCGACCATGATCATCCACAAGAAGGACTTCGCGGACGTCATTGACAACCTCGAGTACTACCTTGGTCTTACCAACCATGCGGCCCTGTGCGACCGTTATGACTACAAGCAGAAGTTCGAGTACTGGGGGGTGGTGATCGGCAGCATGCTGATGGCGGGAACCGGCCTGTCCCTGTGGTTTCCGACCCTCGTCGTCCGCTTCCTGCCCGGCGAGGTCATCCCGATCGCCAAGGCCCTTCACACCAACGAGGCACTCCTCGCGTTGCTGGTCATCGTCGTCTGGCACATCTACAACGCCGTCTTCAGTCCCGAGGTCTTCCCGATCGACACGGTGATCTTCACCGGCAAGATTTCCCGCAAGCGGATGCTCCACGAGCACCCCGTCGAGCTCGCACGGATCGAAGGGAAATCCCTCACAGAGCTCCTCGGCGCCCACCACGACAGCGGTCACGCCACCGTGGATGACGAGCCGCCGCACCTTCCGCAGGGTTGACAGGAGCACCGTCTATTTGACGATGCCCTTGTGGATGGCGAATCGGATGAGCGCCGCACGCGATCGGAGGCCCAGCTTCTCGGAGAGATTGGTCTGGTGCGCCATTACGGTTTTGGCGCTGATATCGAGCAATGTCGCGATCTCCTTATGGCTGCACCCCTCCGCGATCAGCTTGAGCACCTGTTTTTCGCGGTCGCTCAGGCTCTCGTAAGGGTCGTCGACGTCGATCGTGCTGCGGCCGAGGTAGCCATCGACGACCCCCGCGGCGATCGCCGGATAGAGGTAACACTCCCCGCGGTATACGGCGCGGATGGCGGAGACTAGATCGGTGCCTACCGCATGTTTCAGGATGTAACCTGAGACCCCCGCCTTGAACAGACGACTGACGTACTCTTTGTCGTCGTACTGGCTGAGGACCAGGATCTTGATTTCTGGGTGTGTCTTGCGGATCTCGAGCGTCGCCTCGAGCCCCCCCAGTCCGGGCATGGCGATGTCCATCAGGATGATGTCCGGGTGGAGCTTGCCCGCCTTTTCGATTGCCTCCTGCCCGCTGGCGGCGGTGCCGACGATCTGAATCTGATTATGGGGACTCAACAGGGCGATGATGCCCTCCCTGACCAGGGCGTGGTCGTCCGCGATAAGGATCTTGATCATTGCGGCTCCCGCTTCACAGTCGCCCGCATCGTGACCGCGACTCGCCGTGAGCACCAGCCGGCCGCCATGGCCGGCTCGTAAGGCCATGCCCGCAGGCACACTGGGCAGGGGAGAGGGACGGGTCGCGCCATGGTAAGGAAGCGCTGCAGAGACCAGCCCACGGGCTGACGGTCACTCCTCGTCCCCGGCCTCTCGCTGCTGGCCCGCGTCGAGGACAGGTCCATCAGACGTGCGCCGATGGCGCGAGCGCAGCCGAGGGACGGGAATCGATTCGGGCTAAACCGGCACCACGACCGTGATCTCTGTCCCCGCTCCGGGGCCCGATCGGATGGTCATCTCGCCATCGACGAGTGCCACGCGCTCCTGCATACCAAGGATTCCGTAACCGGCCAGGTCCGCGCCGTCGCCGGCATCGCGGGCCAGGCTATCCGTATCAAATCCAACACCGTCATCCTGGATTCGCAGTACCCAGAGAGCACCCTCCAGACGAAGGGTCACCCGCACGTGCGTCGCGTGCGCGTGTTTGACGATGTTGGTAACCGCTTCCTGAATGACACGGAACAGCAGTACCTCGAGCTCTGCGCGCCCCAGGCCCAGGTCCGAGCGGGCCGCGTGTTCTTGCCAGCTGGCATCCACCTCCAGGCCGTAGTCGATACCCCGGTCCCGGAGGCGGCTCTCCAGAACCCAGCGGATCGCCGACTCGAGCCCGAGATCGTCGAGCACCGGCGGACGAAGGTCCCGAATCAACCGATGGAGTCCCTGCAGGGTCGCCAGACTGTGTTCCCGGATCGTGGCGAGGCGCACCTGCACTGGGTCGTCCGGAGAGACGGCGAACCGCACCGCATCGAGTGACATCAGGATGCCGTTCAGCGCCTGACTCGTGTCGTCGTGGAGCTCCCTGGCGACCCGCTTTCGCTCCTCTTCCTCCGCCGTGAATACCCTCTTGAGCAACTGGCAAAGCTTCTCGCGGCTCGCTGCCAAGTCCCGTGTCCGCTCGGCGACCCGCTGTTCGAGCACCAAGTTCTGGCGCTGGATACTCTGCAGGGAGTCGGCCAGTCTGACCCTCATCTCGTCGACGCTACGCGCAAGCGATCCGAGTTCGTCCGTGCTCTCCACCGCGACTGGCTGCGAAAGATTGCCCTCCCCGATCCTCTTGGTCGCCCAGGCGAGCTCCCGTACGGGACGTACGATGCTGCGGCTCAGCCCGATGGACAGCAACAACGCCGTGGCCAGCGATATGAGACCGAGGATGGCGAACCACATCTTCAGGTCGGTCGATGGCGCGAAGACGATCGCCCGTCGCTCGCGGACTGCAACTCCCCACGGCGCTAAAGACAGGGGCGCGAAGGCGAGCGTATCTTCCGTCCGATGCGCTCCCGTCGCTTCCTCCTCGTGACAGCGATGGCACGTACCAACGATACTCTTCTTCTGATGGATCAGATTGCCGAGGAACTCGTTGTGATCCGTGCGGGTAAGGACCCGGCGGGCATCACTCGACGCGATGACGATGCCGTGACTGTCGATCAGTTCGATGAGGCGCGACGGCTGCAGAGGTATCGCCTGGATGACCCGGGAAAACGCATAGTTGGTCGGACTGATCTCGCCCCCTGCGAGTCCGATGGTCTCCCCGTCCTTGTCCCGCAAAGGAACCAACGCATAGATCAACTTTTTCCGCGTCATTTCCTCCGTGTAGACGTCCGAGATGACCGGCTTCCCCTCCGCGATGGCCCGGCTCACGTACGGCATGCTCAGGAAGCTGAGCCCTGGCTCCTCCCGATAGGGATAGCCGAGAATCAGCGTACCGCGACGATCGAGCACAAAGATTCCATCGGTGAATATGGAGTACTCGTATGCCGTTCTAACAGCGCTCAACTCTGGATCCGAGTCGTTGTCTCGCAGATCGAACTTACCAGTGATCGACATGTCGTAGAGCCTGGTAAGGTTGCTTTCGACCACATGATCGAAATATTCGCTGATGATTTCTGCGAGGGTTAGACGCGCATCTAACGAGCTCTTGATACTGAGGCGTACGCTGAGATAGCTGACCACACCGAGGCCGACAAATATGATAAGCATGCTCATGACGACGATGAGCATGATCCGTTTTTGCATGGCTTAGCGGCCCGACTGCTAGCGCGTCTTCCGGTATCCGCGAAGGTCGTCAGCGTGGGTCATGGTTCGGTTCACAACTATTGAGGCATCACGGGCATCATCGAGTTTCGGGAATCCGAACTCCATATCCGTCGTACTCTTCTTATTAACCCGAGCGGAAAATGTTTTATGGCGCCATCGCCAAGAGAGACACTGGAGCGGCGAGATTGTCAGCAATTCCCTCTATGAAGGCTTCAAACATTTTCCGCTCCCGTTAATAAGCCGCCACAACATCCCTTAGCACACGGAGAGCGAGTCGGAGTTTACTGGACATTTCTGGCGGAAACATCACCGGCGCGGTCGCGCATGGCATGGCAACCCAGCGGCCTCCTGAGAATCCGGAAAAGAAAATGTCCCTCTCCGATCTCCTCCTCACCCTGCCCGGAAGATACCTGATTCAGTCGGTGTGTCACTCCTTGACCGCCGCGATCGTGGTGGAGAGCGCCCTGCGGGCGTGGGGGATCGACCAGCCCATCGTTCAGCAGCGACTCCGGACGCTCGTGATCCTCCTCCCGGTTCTTGCCTTCCCAGCCTACCAGCTCATCGACCCCCACCGCGGAACGATGTCATCCCGCCTCGACGCCCTCTTGAATACCGACGACTGGCTATACCTCGATCTCTGTCAGGGCGTCCCACTCTATGCGTTGTTTTTCCTACTGCTGGCCTTCACGGCAGTGATTTTTTTTGTCCAGGAGCTGATTCCGATCGTGCGCCACCTGCTCGGATCGGCCACGGCCGGATACCGACGGATTTCCCCAGTGGAAGGCAGCGTCATGAGCGATGTGTTACAGGGGATACCTGGTGAGAAACCACACATCGCACTGCTCGAGGCCGACGAGCCATTGATCTTTTCCACGACGGGATCGGGAGCAACGATCTACGTATCCCGAGGGATCCAAGCACTGCTGACTCACGACGAGCTGCAAGCGGCCATCACGCACGAGCTAGCACATATCAGGAGGAGCCAGAGCTCTGCGCTGGTGATGCTATTTCTTCTCCGAGTCCTTATGTTCTTCAATCCGATCACTCTGATCGAGTTTCGCAAGATTGTCCATGCGGAGGAGGATATCTGCGACGATGTCGCGGTCTCGTGGACCAAGAAGCCCGAGGCCCTCGCCGTGGCGTTACAGAGGCTCCTTCA
This sequence comes from bacterium, assembly GCA_036393335.1. Taxonomy (GTDB): domain Bacteria; phylum CG2-30-53-67; class CG2-30-53-67; order CG2-30-70-394; family CG2-30-70-394; genus DASWHD01. The sequence goes on along the minus strand of DASWHD010000093.1, from coordinate 26,177 downwards.
GGAGCACGAAGTGCCCGAATCATTTCACGTAGAACGACTTTCCGATCTACGATCGGCACTCGAAGCACACAGCCATAGGCTACACATTGCGGAAAGGATCAGGCGCCTCCGGCACGTCGATAACGAACGTGAAGGAGAATGGCCATTGGTCTGGGTCATCGTGGTGGTGGTGATCCTTGCTATCAACTATTACGTGATGTGAAACCGCCTGCTTGGAGGTGTCATGCGCCGGCATGCCATTTCGCTTCCGACCTTCCTTTTTTTTACCGTTGTGCTGATCGTCGCCCTGAAGCTCATCGACTGGCTTCCGGGCGCTTTTCAACCGGGGACAGTCCGTCGCTATGCCAGCATCGCCGAGGCTCAGGCAACGCTCGGGATCGCAAAGATCTACGTGCCGGCCTATTTCCCGAAGACGCTCGTGTGGCCTCCATCACGCGTGCTGGCGCAGAGCAAACCCTTTGCTGCGGTGGTCATGGAGTTCCATCGCGTGGATTCTCAGGAGGTCGCGCTGGTTATCACCCAGACGTCGTCTCGACGGTTGCAGCAGCGGCCACAGATCCGCCTCAAGCGCGTCAGGCAGGCTTCGTCGGTCAACCTGAAGGGGCGGGAATCGGTCGTCGAGAGCGGATTCTGCGACGATGGCGAGCCGTGCAGCAAAATCACCTTCATGGAGGGAGATCTCTGGATCGACATACAGATGCGATCGTCATCCGAAGAGCTGCTGGTGCTCGCCGGGAGCCTATTGAGCGGTCGCGCGCAATAGGCCAGCCGTCCGACGTTGGCGTATGCTCGGACCGTTGGGCGACTCGCCCATCCCCGTCCAGCACGGCCGGCGACCACCGGCCCCGACACACATCGCCATACCAATGGCCGCCCGATCATGACCGGGCGGCCATTTTCTCTTCCCCGCGGAGGAATTCCTACACGCTTCGGGATGGATATCCTGTGTGCTATACACGGCGTGCGCCCATCGCGCCGTTCCTGACTATGAAATCTTGCGTTACCGTCACGGCTCCAGTCACGGGCCGACACGCAAGGACGAGGGTCCTCGGGTGCATCATGGCCGTCCCCTTATCTACCGAAGGCAACACCAGCGGGATCACCTTATCCCGTACCGATCACCGCGCCACCAGGAGGTAGTGCACCATGCTGAGATTCGTGCGGTATGCGTGGCTGTTTCTCGCCCGCCGCCCGCTGCTCCTGGTGGTCATCTTGCTCGCCTCGGGTGGGGTGGGTCTCACGGCCAACTACTTCGCGCAGGACTACATGGAGAACGATCCGACCTTCTGCAATCAGTGCCACGTGATGGAGAGTGCATTCGAGGCGTGGAAGCAGAGCGTGCACCGGGGGATCAACTGCCACGAGTGCCACCACGCCACCACCGCCGCAAAAAACAAGATGCTGCTCCAGACCATCTTCCTCGCACCGGAGAAGGTCACCGATCCCTACGTAAAGACCAAGGGGACGGTGAATGTACCCTTCGAGTACTGCGTCAAGTGCCACTGGCGCAAGAATCCCGACTACCCCAACGCCCCGAAGATCAACCAATCCATGGGGCACGCGTTGCACGTGTATGTCCAGGAGATCGAGTGTGCCCAGTGCCACGCCGGCCAGAGCCTCCATGTATTTCCACCGGCCATGGACCTGTGCCTGAATTGCCACGAAGGGCAGGTCGACTATCTACACGGCAGCGTCGCGGGTGAGCCGGTGGTGCGCTGTCTGAGCTGCCACACGGACAAGACCCGCGACATCAAACCGGACCGCCGCACCTGCCTCGCCTGCCACCAGCAGTTCGGGCCAGACCCGGACGAACAACAAGAGTTGATGCACCTGCAATGCACGGTCTGTCACAAGCCGCACGATCCGGAACTCACCAAGCCCAAGCCGGAGGTTTGTCTGGGCTGCCACAAGCCGATCGGCGAGCACGAGGTCCATGCCCTCCACCTGGATGCGGTGGGAAATTGCACTGACTGCCACAGGGCCCACCACTGGCGGTTCACCGTTGCGGAGATCGAGGAGACCTGCGGCAACTGTCACGAGCCGCTCTCACCCGAGCCCTTCTACCTACCCCACCTGAAGGTCTCACTGGCGCAGTAGAACCTCCCCGGTCCTGGCACGGGAATACCGCTTGGGGAGAGTTGTCGCGCCTTATAGCCACGTCGTTGCGGCCGGCGTCCAGTGTTGCCGGCCCAGTGCCATCGGCGGCCTCACGGTGATGAGGTGCCCGCAGGGGGGCCGAGCTCCGAAGTACGGTCACGACCTTGACCTCGCCACTGAGGATCGGGTTAAGTGTGGCGCGAGATTGTCGTGGGCTATTGCTCCAGGTTGGCGGAGCGGCCTTCGCTTTGGGAGGTGCGAAGTTTCCTACCTCGGTGTCCCCAGCCACCGCTCCGTCCCACGTTAACCGACCCCATCCCTCAAGGAGTTCCCCATGGCGACGCGTGCCTTGGTCGTGGCTTGCTGCGCGGTCCTCATCGGCGGCTCGGCCCACTCCGCCGAGCTACGGGGGCGGCTTACCACCCTGGCCTACACCCAGGAGCGGTTCGACGTCGACGGCAACACGGAGCAGATCCCACTCTTCCAGTTTGTCTCGCTGAATGCCTACGACCTGGGAAATGAAGCGCTGAGCTTTCATCTCGACGGCTTCGGCAAGGTCGACCTGCGTGACCAGACCTACGACCACAACGTCGACGGGGAGCTGACCTACGCCTACCTCCAGTGGCGGGACCGGGAGCGGAACCTCTTCGTGCGCGCGGGGCGGCAATTCGTCCGCGCCGGCGTCGCCAGCGAGTACCTCGACGGCGTGTATGGTGACTGGCTGAGCCAGTACCGCATCGGCTTCCAGGCGTATGCCGGCCGGCAGGTGAATGACGACATCGGGGGCCGGTCCGGGGACCTGGAGTGGGGCGGCCGGCTCTACACCCGCCAGCCGCGCTTCGAGGTGGGCGCCTCCGCGATGGAGACGCGGGACGACGATCAGACCGGCTTCGCACGCCTCGGGCTGGACGGCTGGGCCCAGGTCATCGACAAGGTCGCGGTCAACGCCCACGGCTTCTGGGACCGTATCTCGGAGGAGTGGTTCGACTACCAGTTCCTCCTTACCTGGGAGGCGACCGCCAAACTGCTGTTCTCGGCCGACTACGGTCAGGTGATCCCCAACCTCTTCCTGAGCCACACGTCGATCTTCGGTAATCTGATCTTCTCCGACGACAAGCAGCGGGAGCTCGGCCTGCGCGCCGACTACCGGGTCGACAGACACTGGACCCTGTCCGCCGACGCGCGCCGCTACGACTACAGCGACGGCGACGACGACTGGACCGAAGGGGCCGAGGGCCACTACCGGTGGGGCAAGGGGTTGCGCAACGAGGTCGGCGCCGCCTTCGAGAATTGGCCGGAGTCGAAGCGGACCCACCTCTACGGGCGCTACACCTTCGATAACCCATGGGTCACCAGCCGCTCGGACCTCACCAGGCTGTTCTACGGCCTCGACTTCATCCTCTACCACTTCGACGACCCGATCTTCCCCGGGGACCGTCAGCACTACACGTACAGCACGACGGCCACCCTAGGGGCGGACATCGGCGATCACTGGCAGCTCACCGGCAGCCTCGACTACGGCACGCGCCCCGACTATCGGGACTACACCACGGTTACCGCCGGCGGCAGCGAGATCCGGGTACCGAGCACGCGGGAGTCGGATCTCGGCTTCCGCCAAGACGTCGATGCCACCGTCAAGCTGGTGTACAACTTCTAGCCCCCCCCTCCCGGTCACAGGAGTCACGGAGATGAACGCCCCACATACCACCTCCCCCCCGGGGGCCCGGGAGATGTCGATCTCCTCGCCGACGGTGCGTGCCCTGCAAGTGTTTGTCGCGGTAGCGTTGCTCGCCGGCCTCGCCGCCTGCCTGCACATCTTTCGCCAGCCCCCCGAGCACTTCAACTTTAGCCACAAGCTCCACGCGGTGGACAACGAGATCCCGTGCCGTGAGTGCCACGGCGGGATCGAGAGCAGCGCCGACGAGCACACCCGCGACCTGCCGACCATGGAGGTGTGCGAGCAGTGTCATGAGCAGCAGATCGCCGACAAGGATTGCGGGGTGTGTCACCGAGATGCGGAGACCCTGGAGGAAGCCAAGCGCAAGGAAGCACCGCCCAAGCCGGTGCGCTACGACCACCCGCTGATCTTCTCCCACCAAGATCACGTGCCACGGGTGGACGAGGACTGCCACGTCTGCCACGACCGGGTCCTCAAGGCGGCGCACGTCCACGATGAGAAGCTGCCCACGATGGCGCCGTGCATGACCTGCCATCAGGAGGATTACGACCAACTGCACTGCGCCAAGTGCCACTCCGACCTCAGCGATCCGCGCTATAGACCCGAGCTCGCCCACTTCTCCCATCGCGGCGACTGGCTGCGCAACCACCAGCTCCACTCCGAGCAGCAAGATCCCACCGCCTGCGCCCAATGCCACCAGGAAGACTTCTGTGCCGACTGTCATAACGGCGTGGACAATCAGGTGAAGCCGGAGGTCAAGTGGCCCCGGCGCACCGATCGTCACTTCATTCACCGCGGAGACTACGTCAGCCACCACCCCATCGATGCCAGTCGCGACGTGCAGCAATGTCTGGGCTGCCACCGCGTCAACACCTGCACCGACTGCCACGGCCGGTCTGGCGTGCGCTGGGTGCAAGGAGGGCCGGACCCGTGGGGTGGTAATCATCCGCTGGTGTCGGTCACCGGGGGCTTCCACGACACCTCGCCCGCGGGCATCGCCGCCATCCGCCGCAACATCGTGCAATGCGCCGGCTGTCACGAGGGCAGCCGGCCGGTGTGCATTAACTGTCACGCCGATGCGGGTGCCGGCGGGCTTGGCATCAACCCCCACCCACCGGGGTTTGACTCCACCTTCAACCGCACCAACGAGCGCGTCTGTCGCAAGTGCCACACGCCGTAGACCGCAGGTCGCGTCCCGCGACCTACGGTCTGATGGCGGGCGACGAGCCCGCCCTCCACGGGGGATGAAGCCACCCGGACCTGCGCCGGGTGGCGAGGGGTGCGCGTGGCGTCCCCCTCCATATCAAGGCGAAACGCCGCAGGCGGTTCCGCCGGCATCGTCATTCCACGGTGGCGGATCGCCCTGCGGGCATCCGCCCTACGTGGCTGGTCTCTGTCCGCGTGGGTCGACTCGGGTGAGTCGACTTGGCGGCTAGCCCGCATTTCTCACCACGACTCTGCTGCGCCCGCGCAACTGCCCGCATCTCCTGGCCGGGTCCTCGTCCGGGGTAGGAGCCGAATCCCTTCGGCGACCTGCCACATGGGGTCGCCGATAGAATCGGCTCCTACCGCGGGCCGGCCAGGATCTACGGCCATTTGCGCGGTCTCGCGACGACCCGTGGTGAGAAATGCGGGCTAGTGCCCCTCGCCGGCGTACAGGGTGAACGGCCCCTGGGCCCCCTGGAGGATGTCGGTCCAGGTGCCCTCCAGGGTGTTGCCCTTGCGGTGGGCGTCGAACAGAAAGAGGTGGTCCTTGAACTGTGAGCCGCCGTTGGCCCGGGCGCGGAAGATCAGGCCGCCATCCTCCTCGATGTGCACGTCCTCTAACGCTACCGCCTGAAAGGTTCCGTCCCCGGAGCTGATCGTCCCGCTCACGGCGTCGGCGGACTGCTCCAAATCAAGGGTGAAGCTCGGATTGGCACTGCCGGTCTTGTACGCGGCGCCACTCCACTTGCCCCCGAAGTCGGTGTTGGGCGGCCCCTCGGGGCTCGGCGACGAGCAGGCACCGAGGAGGAGGAACGCAAGGCATGCAGCCCGTAGGAGGTGTCGGTTCATGGCGGAGACCCTGGGTAGAGACTGGGGAAAGGTCACCCTCACTTGACCTCGGCGCGCCCCTCCGCCGAGATCAGCTCATCCGCGCGCTGCAACAGGATGTCGGCGTACTTGGCGTTGTGGAAGCCACGGCTGCCATCGCCGCGCAGGTCATCGAGGATCTCCCCGGCCACCACCACGCCGGCCGAATGGCCATCCTGGAGGACGTCGAACCGGCCGCCGATCCGTGCCAGCTCGGCGCTCACCCGCCGTTGGATCTCGTCCAGCTTGGCGAGAACGGCATCCTCGTGGCAATCGGCGCAAGTCTGGCGGATCGCCTGCGGGTCGTGTCCCTCACGCACTTCCGCGTGGCATACGTCGCACTCGACATCGGCCGCCATGACGTCAGGTTCGCCGGGGATGCCCAGGAGCTTGCCGGAGCGCATCGCCACCTGCGTGGCGTGGCAGTCAGTGCAGGCGCGGGCCTCATCGCCGTGATGGCAGGCCATACACTCGCTGCGTTGCTTGGTGATGACCCCATGCTGGTTCTTGTTCTCGTGACAGGTCCCGCAGGCGATGCCGTTTTCCAGGTGCTTGGCATGCTTGAAACGGATGCCGTACTCCACCTGCACACGGTCCTCGAAACCCTCGTGACACTGTTCGCACACCGGCTTGGCGATCGTTTCGTGGCGCGGTAGCAGGCTGAGCAGCAGGTGCTCGCCCTTGGGATGGCACTTCAGGCAGCTCGTCGTCTCCTGATCGTGGCACTCGAAGCACGCCACCATCCGCGGCCGGTTGGTCTGGGGGATGTGCTTGTCGTGCTTCACGTTGTAGTGGCAGTCGGTACACAGGGCCCCCACCTCCTGGAGGTGTAGCTTGTGGGGGAACTGGATCTTCATCACGTTGTACTTGAAGCCCTCCACGTCTGACCGCTCGACCATCTCCCCGTGGCAGCGCATGCAGTTGACGTTGACCCGACTCGGGTCGGAGGCGAAATCCTTGGGTGGTAAGAACGGGACGTGCTCCGTCGCGTGGCACTCGGGACACCGTACCTCCGGCGGGTGGACCTTCGAGTCGACGAGAAAGTCCTTGCCCCACATCTGGTAATGGCAGGTGAGGCAGAAGCGCTGGTCGGAGGTGGTGAAGCGCTCCAGCGCCAACACGAAGACGCTCGGAATCGACACGATGAAGGGCAGCGCGATCAGGAAGTACTTCAGCCGTATCTTGGGGATGCGGATCATATCGCCACCTTATGCCCGGCGAATCCAGACCTTGGTATCCATCAACGCCTCGCCGCCGCCGATCGGGTCCTGCTTGAGGGCGATGATCGGCATGGGGTGTATCCCGTGCTCCTCCCACCACAGCAACTTGGTGGTCTTCACGTCGCTCTCGAAGCGCACGGCCTGGGCGACACGGCCAAGCTCCCAGTGACCCATGTTGTCGCTAACGGCGATCACCTTGGGGTGGATCCCCTGGATCGCCTTGACCTTGGTCCGGACCCGCCCGACGCGGGACGCGAGCACCACCTCGCTGCCATCGGCGATCCCCAGCCGCTCCAGGGTGGCGGTGTTGATGAACGCCGGGTTGTTATGGTCGATCTCCGAGAGCCACATGCAGTTGGCGGTGCGATCATGGGTGTGCACCCGACTCTGGTAGGTGACGAGGGTGAACTCCTCTTCCTCCAGGTTCTCCACCACCGGGAGCTGCTGATAGACCGGCAGGGGCGAGTAACCGGCCTCCTCCATCCGTCCGGAATAGATCTCGAACTTGCCGGAGGGGGTGGCGAAACCGCGCCTCTGATAGCTGCGGTACTCCGGCTGGGCGGCCTGGTCGAACCAGAACCCCTTCTCGATCAGGTGGTGCAGCCCCCCCGCCTGCTCGATGCCGGGCACGCCGGCAAGCTGTGCCTCCAGATACTCGCGGGTGGTGAAGTCGAAGTAGCGGTGCACATCGTCCCCGAGGCGCGCGGCGAGATTGATCAGCACGTCGGTGACTGCCACCGCCTCGCCGAGGGGGAAGATGAGGGGTTGGCGTAACGAGACGAACGGCACCATCTCGAAGGCGGGCGGGCTCTCCAACTCCCAGCGTTCAGCGAACGTCGCGGCGGGCAGCAGCAGGTCCGCGTATGCGGCGGTCTCGGTGTACACCGAGTCGAGGCAGACGAAGTACGGAATCAGCTCCTCGTCCTCCAAGATCTTTGCCAACGACGGCCCCTCGGCCTGGGAGTACACGGGGTTGTGCTGATAGGTCATGTACACGCCGACCTTGGCCCGGCCTTCCTTGATCATGGGCAGCACCCGCGACGGCACCTCGTGCATGGCGAGGGGGTAATCGGACGGGTGCAGGAGCTCGCTCGCCACCCGCGGCACCAGCGGTACCGGCTCCGGATCCGCTAGTGCGAAGCTGCGCGGCAGACAGTAGCCACCCTCCACGTCGACATTCCCGGTCAGGGCGTTGAGCAGCGCCACGGCGCGCTCGGTATAGACGCCATTGGCGTGCTTGGTCACCCCCCCGGTGGAGACGGTGGTCGCCGGCTTGGTCGTGGCGAACTCCCGCGCCAGGCGCTTGATATCGGAGGCCTTCACGCCGCTGATCCCCTCGGCCCACTCGGGAGTGTACTGGCGGAGGTGGTTACGCAGGGAACGGATCGGGTAGTTGGTCCAGTTCTCCATGAACTCCACGTCGTAGAGCCCCTCCTCGACGATCACGTGGGCCATCGCCAGGGCCACGGCCCCGTCGGTGCCGGGCTGGATCGGGTGCCACTCGTCGGCACGCCCCGAAGTCTGGGTGACGCGCACGTCGAACACCACCATCTTCGCCTTGGGCTTGAGCAGGGTCCCCGCGCGGCGCACGCCGCGCGCCTCGGCGATGCGCTGCACGAAGCTGGTGCGCAGGTAGTGGGCCTCGTAAGGATTGGAGCCGAAGATCAGGATGTACTGGCTGTTGGCGACGTCCGGCACCTCGCAATCCGCGCCCCAGGTGAGCCGCTGGGCCACGCTCTTGTTGAGGCCGCCCACCGGATGGTTGACCAGGGCGTTGGGCGAGCCGACGGCGTGGCAGAAGCGGCGAGTGATCTGCTGGGTGGTGATGTCGCGGTCGGATTGGAAGACGAAACGCTCCGGCGTGCCCGCCTGGCGCAGGGCCTTCAGACGGTCGGCCACCTCCTGGTACGCCGCCTCCCACGAGATCTGCCGCCACTTGCCCTCGCCACGCGGCCCCGTGCGTTTCAACGGCAGCATCAGGCGATCCGGGTCGTAGACCCGGTTCAGCCCCGCCTGTCCCTTGGCGCATAGACGACCCCGGCTATTCGGATGCTGGGTGCTGGGACCGATCTTGAGCAGCTCGCCATAGGCGGTGAAGCCGAAGTTGCCGCAGCGCGCGTAGCAGTGCAGGCAGGTGCTCGGGATCGCCTTGAGGTTCTTGCCCGTGGTGCGCGAGACCTCCTTGCCCCCCTCGATCAGCTCCATGGCCCGTGCCATGTGGTCGAAGGAGCGCTCCATCCCCAGCAACGCACCGCCCAGGGCGGAGTATTTGAAGAGCTGCCTGCGCGTCAATTTCATCGCCACGTTTCCTTACACAACGATCGCCCCACCGTTCTGCCGGTCGCTTCGGTGATGGCCGTCAGTGAAGGGGTACTGACTGTCCCCCGACCACTACCGTGAAACGCATCGCGAAGATGCCGACCATGGTCATCACCGAGGCCAGGCTCAGCCAAGCGAACGAGCGCTTGGTCTTCGGGTAGAAGACGATGACCAGCGGGATCAGGGCGCCGATGATCAGCTCGACGCCGATGAATTCGGGGGCGAAGTGGCCCCAGAGGAGGAGCTCCGCCGCGTGGAACGCCTCTTGGCTGGAGGTCAAGATCACCAACACCGCGTTAAACAGGAGGAAGAGATCGGCGACGATCGCCGCCCCGAGGAAGTTGCCCAGGCCGCAGATGAGCTGGGCGTCCTTTTGCCGCGCCTCCGGCGTCTCGTCGCGCATCATCCACAGGTTGCGGATCACCGCCATGATGATCATCAAGGCGATGCCCGACACCATCGCGGAGACGATGAACAGGGTCGGCATCAGCGCCGTGTTCCACAGGGCGCGGCCCTTCCCCAAGGCGAGGATGAAGCCGGTGTACCCGTGCACGGCGATCGCCAGCGGGATGCCGATGATCGCCATGATCTTCGACCACTTGAGGTTGTCCGAATAGACGAAATAGGCGTAGACGATCGCCGAGATGGGATAGGAGGTGAGGAGCATCACGCCGTAGGTGATGGGCGAGCGGAAGTTCACGTAGCCCGGCAGGTAGGTCATCAGGTGCCAGAACCGTAGCGGCTGGGTCATGTCCACCAGCAGGTTCATCGGCGCCAGGATCAGGCACAGGGGCGCGAGAATCGCGCCGATCCGGCCCAGGGGCTTGTATTCGGTCTTGCCGCCGAGGACCGCGATCACCGATACCACGAACGAGCCAGCCGACAGACCCGTGAAGTAGAAGTACTGCGCGATGGGGAGCTGAAACGGCATCTGGTACGGCGCGTTGTAGAGCACCGTCACTTGGCTTCCGACGTCCATGGGTTAGCTCTCAGCGATCAGCCTTCAGCGGTCAGCTTGATCGGAAGTCTTTCATTTCGGGATTCCACGAGCTGACAGCTAACCGCTGAAAGCTGACGGCTCTCACTAATACGGCTCGTGGAAGTGCAGGTGGTTGATGTCCACGCCCTTGGTGGGATCCATGGCGTCCGCGTCCGCCCCGATGTAAAAGCAGTGTGGTTCGGTCCCGAGAGCCGCCTTCAGGGTAACCACCGGATTGGTCGCCAGGAGCTGCGAGATCTCGCTGTTCGGGTCGTTGATGTCGCCGAACACCAGGGCACGGCCCAGACAGGTCTCGACGCAGGCCGGCAACAACCCCGCATCGAGGCGGTGCGCGCACCAATTGCACTTCTGTACGATCTTGCGCAGCGGGTTGATGTAGCGCACGTCGTACGGGCACGACGCCATGCAGTACATGCAGCCGATGCAGCGATGGGGGTTGACCTCGACGATGCCGTCGTCGCGCACGTAGGTCGCCTTGACCGGGCAGTTGCGGTTGCAGATCGGCTTCTCGCACTGGTTGCACATGATCGGCAGGAACTGCCGGCTGACGTCCGGATAACGGCCCTTCTCGATTACCTTCACCCAGGTACGGAACTTACCGAGCGGCACCTCGTTTTCGCTCTTGCAGGCCACGGAGCACGACTGGCAGCCGACGCAGCGACGCAGGTCCACCAGCATCCCGTACCGGACTTTGCGCGCGCCGTTGCGCGCGCCGTTGTTCACCTCAAAGGCCATGCGGTTGACTCCCGGTGGGGCCGCCGGTACCGGGGCGCGGCTACCCGACGAACTTGAAGTTGATGATCATGAAGAGGTAGGCGCAGAAGGCGAGGAAACAGATCGTCGCCTTCACCGCTGCCCGGCTAGCCGCGCCCTTGTGCCAGGTCAAACCGGCTTCGTCGGTGAACCTCACGTCGCTGCTCATGATGCTCACCAGGGTCCCGCCCATGACGACCAGCAGCGCGATATGGACCAGCGCGAGGACCACGACCTTGAGGGTAATCACCGCGTACCTCCAATCCGTTTGCCATTGAGTGAGCCGTGGCGCAAACGCCCCGCACCGCCGCGCGGCCCCCTCGACCGGCGACGACCAAGGAGCTGACGCAAAGCATGTGCCAACCCTGTCATGTCCCCGGAGGTGGCGGCTGCAATCTCTCCGATCCTGTGCTCCGGAGGCGGCTGCCGTGCCTCACCAGGGCGCGGATCATGGTCGTGGGTCCATCAGCAACGCGATCTACCGATGGCGGCACGGCCAGGGACGTCCGGCGACGCAGTCGAACCGGGACGGAATTCCCCAACCTCTAGTAAGATGATGGGCTTTTCTGCCCCAGGCGAGTCGGTCGCCCGCTCGCGGCACCGGTACTCCGCGCCCGCCATCCAACGGGGGGATCGCGCATCGCCCCTGCGCCCTCCCGCCCGCGTCGCACGATAGCGCCCCAATAACGGAACGCAACCGGGCAAATTCGCCCCTCGGCGCGCGGGGCGCAACCTGCCTGCCCGTCTTTGCCCAGAACCGACATCAGGCGCCGCGCGTCGCCCCGACCTGGCAAGGCATTTGCAGAAATTTATTATTCCCGGCTCGGAGGGGAGCGCGTGCGCCCCGGGACAGACCGGCGCACGACCGGAGAAAGGGCACAACTATGGATGTGAGCGGACGAGTAGCGCGCCTGGGTCTGACGCTGTGGGCGGCGATCGTTTTGCCCGTGCTGATAGTCCCGGCCCCGGTGGCGGCCGCCGCCGAGGATCGTTGCGTCACCTGCCACGGCGACCCGTCGTTTGCGGTACGCAACAAGAAGCTGTTCGATTACTTCCAGAAGTGGAGCGCTTCCAGCCACGCGGCCAATGGGGTCACCTGCTCCGACTGCCACGGAGGCGACCCGCAGGCGGCCGACAAGGACCAGGCCCACGGTAAGGCGCTGGAAGCCGGGCTACCCGGAAGCCAGGTCTTCTACAAGAACATCCCCAAGGTGTGCGGCCGGTGCCACGCCGAGATCTACGATAGCTTCACCCAGAGCAAGCACTACCGCCGTCTCACCGAGCAGGGCGTCGGCCCGAACTGCGTCACCTGTCACGGTTCCCTCAACACGACGGTCCTTACCCCGTCGAAGATCGCCACGGTGTGTGAGCGCTGCCACAACGAGGAGACCGGGAACCACCCCGGCTTTCCCGAGAAAGCACGCCAGATCCGCCGCCACAACATGATAATCAGCAGCTACCTGAAGTGGGTTGGAGCGTACTACGAGTCGATTGGCCAGCCGCAGGAGATGGTGCCCTTCTACGAGCAGGTGAAGAACCAGCGCATCGCCTGGCACACCTTCAACCTCGACCAGGCGCAGGACACCTCGGACGCGATCCTCAACCGCCTCCGGCAAAAGGAGCGGGAGATCGAGCAGGCCAAGCTGGAGGAGAAGAGACGGGCGCATCGCGAGTCCCTGCAGAAGAAGACCGAGTGAGCCAAGCCACCGTTTCCCCCATGAACCTGCCCCGCGCGCCCTTGCCTCTCCCTCCACGATCAGCGCGCCGTGCCCGCGTCGTGCTCCACTCCACCCTGTGCATCTCCTTGCTCCTGCTGGCGGGAGGCCAGGCGCACGCCACCGTCGCCATGGCGGAGAAGACCGGCCAGGGCTGTGTGGTCTGCCATCCCGAGGATATCCGTGTGCCGGGCCCGGCCGGTCTCTACTACCAGGAGAACGGCACCCTCGACGGGTGGCTGGAGGGCGATTTCCAGGAGCCGTTCCGCTTCGAAGAGGGAACCTGCACCGATTGCCACGACGAGACGTGGGAGGTCGATCCGACACCGCGCAAGCTGGAGGACCCGCACGATGACAAGGACCTCAAGCACGGCAAGGGCGCCTTCTGGTGCCTCACTTGCCACAGCGCGAACAAACGCAACGTGCTGCAGCTCTTCAATGGCGAACAGATCCCTTGGGGTGAGGCCCCACGCCTGTGCGGCCAATGCCACGGGCCGATCTATCGCGACTGGCAGAACCGTCTCCACGGCCGCTGGGTGGGTACGTTGAGCGAGCCCAAACCGGCGCGCATCTGTACCGGCTGCCACAACCCCCACGATCCGCAGTTCAAGCTGGTGCCGCTGGAGCCGGCGGAAGATTATCCGGCCGCGCCCCCCGCGGCCCCGGACCTGCCATTCGTCGTCGCCCTCGGCGTCTTCGCCTTCGTGGGTCTCGCCGCCTATGCGGCCTTCGGGAGGAGAGACTGATGCCTGAGCCCAGGCAGCCCCGCTGCGCCGAGCCACAGCCCATCGAGCTGCGGCCGCCGCAGGAGCGGGTCTCGCGCCGTGATTTCCTGCGCCGCACGGGGCAGGGCACCGCCGCCCTGGCGGCACTGACCTTGCTGCCCAAGGACCTCCTGCACGTCCCGCAGATCTTCTCCAAGGAGGACTTTTGCCTGCACCACTTTGTGGAGATGAGCCCCGCCGAGGTCGAACAGCGCGTCGCCTATCTGGAGAAGCTCTATCGCGAACGATTCCACGACGACCGCATCACCATCTCCACCGTGCCGGCGCCGGAGGGGGTGCTGTGGGCCTACGCCCTGAACATTGGTAAATGTGTCGGCTGCCGGAGGTGCGTGAAGGCGTGCGTCGGTGAGAACAACCAGTCGCGCGATCCCATGATGGAGTGGATTCGGGTGCTGGAGATCGAGAAAGGCTCGATGGAGATCGAGGGTAGCCACCACTACTACGAGCACGAGAAGGTCCCGGACCCGGCGTACTACTACATGCCGGTGCAGTGCCAACAATGCGAGAACCCGCCGTGCGTCAAGGTGTGTCCGACCCACGCCACCTGGCAGGAAAAGGACGGGATCGTCGTGGTCGACTACAACTGGTGCATCGGCTGTCGCTTCTGCCTCGCCGCCTGCCCGTACTTCGCGCGCCGCTTCAACTGGACCACCCCCACCTATCACGCTGGAGGAATTAATCCCGACATGCACTACATCGGTAACCGGCCGCGATTCAAGGGGACCATGGAGAAGTGCACCTTCTGCATTCAACGCAGCCGCACCGGCCGTTACCCCGCGTGCGTCGAGTCGTGTCCAGTGGGGGCGCGGAAATTCGGCAACCTCCTGGACCCGGAGAGCGAGATCCGCAAGCTGATCGCCACCAAACGGGTCTTCCGTCTGAAGGAAGAGCTAGGGACCCACCCGAAGTTCTTCTACTTCATCGACTAGCAGACGCCATGAAACTACTGACCTTCCTCCTCGCCTCCGTGAAGATCGCCCTTACGGGCAGCCGCCGGTACTACGCCTGGCTGCTCGCCCTGCTCTCGATCACGATGGTAGGCGGCTACTACTACCTCTACCAGCTCCGCTACGGCCTGATCGTGACCGGCCTGCGCGACCAGGTGGTGTGGGGCTCCTACATCGCCAACTTCACCTTCCTGGTGGGTGTGGCGGCCGCGGCGGTGATGATCGTCATCCCGGCGTATCTCTACGGGTACAAGGACTTCAAGCCGGTCACCCTGTTGGGGGAGATGCTCGCCAGCTCCGCCCTGATCATGTGCATCATCTACGTCATGGTGGACATGGGCCGGCCGGATCGGGTGTGGCACCTGCTGCCGGTCATCGGCTGGCCGAACTTTCCCGGGTCGCTGCTCACCTGGGACGTGCTGGTGCTCAGCGGCTATCTGTTCATCAACATGTTCATCCCCGGCTACATGCTCTACAGCCGTTTCCATCATAAAGAACCGAACAAGAAGGTCCTGCTGCCCTTTACTTACCTGTCGATCCCGTGGGCGGTGAGCATCCATACGGTGACCGCCTTCATCTATTGCGGCATGGTCTCCCGTCCGTTCTGGAATACTGCCTTGATGGCGCCGCGGTTTCTCACCACGGCCTTCGCCGCCGGCCCGGCGCTGATCATCATCATCGTGCAGATCGTACGCCGCTACACCCCGTACGGTAGCCCGGGCGACGAGTTTGAGATCCGGGACGAGACCCTGTTCCGCATCGCCAACATCATCCTGGTGGCGATGCTCATCTCCCTGTTCTTCACGGCATCGGAGATCTTTACCGTCTTCTACTCCGCCTCGGCGCACCAGGCGCCGCTGCAATACCTCTACTTCGGTCTGCATGGCCATGCCCTCCTGCGCCCCTATATCTGGCTCGCCCTGATGGCGATGGTCATCGCGACGGTCCTACTGATGATCCCGCGCACGCGGAAAAACCTGGTGACCCTGAACATCGCGTGCATGTTGCTGTTCGCCGGCATCTGGACGGAAAAGGGCATGGGGTTGGTCCTTCCGGCCTTCATCCCCAGTTCCCTGGGGGAGGTCTTCGAGTACTGGCCGTCGAACCCCGAGGTGGTGATCTCGATCGCCATCTGGGCCCTCGGCGCGTTGATCTTCACCATGCTGGCCAAGATCGCCATCCAGATCGAGGTCGGCGGTGTCACCTACAAGCCGCACGGCTGAGAACCATCCGACGAGCAGCGCGCCCGTGTCCACCATGAGCCAAGATCCCTGCCCCACCTGCCCGTGCGGCACCGTCCCCGAGGAACCGCCGGTCAGCGCGGAGACTGCCCGGCAGGCGCTGCTCGCCCACGCGGCCGCCACCGGGACTGCGCTCCACGATCGTGCCGGGGGGCGGCTCGATTATCCGCGCCTGCTCGCGCTGCTGGAGGACCCGGA
The DNA here is from genome assembly GCA_036393335.1 of bacterium. Taxonomy (GTDB): domain Bacteria; phylum CG2-30-53-67; class CG2-30-53-67; order CG2-30-70-394; family CG2-30-70-394; genus DASWHD01. The sequence continues at coordinate 10,151 of DASWHD010000093.1, read as the reverse complement.
CGTGGTGCGGTTTCCGGTGCATGTGGTGTTCGACGCACAGCCGTTACAAGGCGAGGAGCTCGCCTACCCCCTGCCGGTGGAGGGCGATCCCACCCATGGCTTCACCATGTATGTCCACCCCCACCTGGAGCGGCGTCCCGACGACGCGACGGCCGCCATCCTCTACGCGTTGGTGGTGGTCAACTACGGTGAGGCTGCCACCGGCGAGGTGGGGGAGGCGTTCGGCGCCGCCGCCCTAGGCCTCGACTGGGAAACGTATTACCGCACCGTGTGCCGGATCACCGACGCCATTCCCCGATAATTCCTGAGTAAATTGGGGAACTCTGCAAACGAGCAACCCGTTGCGTGAGCAGGGCGTTTCCAATTTAATGGCACGTTCTTCTTCCTCGGGGTGGCCTTGCCCAACCACCGACCATACCCAGGGAATGCACCCATTCGGCGCCCAGCGCCACAACCACTGGAGGAGCCCCGTATGAAATTGCTCGTGTCGATTGCCGCCTGCCTGGTGATGGTCTGTGTGGTCGTTCCGACCCAAGCGAACGCCGCCGACTACGTGGGCGCCGGCAAGTGCAAGATGTGCCACAAGAAGGCCCATGAGAAGTGGGAGACCACCAAACACGCCCAGGCCTTCTCCGTGCTCCAGGGCGCCGATGCGGAGAACCCCGAGTGTATCGCCTGTCACGCCACCGGTTATCCCGGCTCCGGTCCGGTGGCCGAGGAGATGAAGAACGTCCAGTGCGAGGCATGCCACGGCCCCGGCTCCGACTACCGCAAGGTGATGATGAAGAAGAAGGAGTACACCACCGAGAAGGCGGTCGCCGCGGGCATGGTCATGCCGACCGAAGAGACCTGCAAGGGGTGCCACAACGAGAAGAGCCCCACCTTCAAGCCCTTCGACTTCGCGGAGCGTCAGGCGGAGATCGCCCACACCCTGGACAAGCCCCGCGGGGAGTAGTCCCGATACCGAACCCCGGAATCCGGCGGCAGGGTCGGGTTCCGGGGTCGTATCCCGCAAGTCCCAGACAGGATGGGGGCACGCGCTCCTTACGCCTCCCGTCCGGCTAGCAACCCTGCGCGGCGCGTGCCGCCCCCGGTTGCACTCTGCATGATCGACCGACCCACCGCCGTCTGGCCGCTGCTGGCCTCACGCGCGCCGAAACCCAGAGGAATGCGGCGCGCCACTGCGGGGAACGATGACCCCACGACCGATTTCTGCTGAGGAACGGAGGCGGCGTACCCTTCGGTGATGACCTCCCTACCCTTCCCCTGGCCCGACCTGCTGATCTTCGACCTCGATGGGACGCTCATCGACTCCAAGGAAGACCTCGCCAATTCCCTCAACCAGGCCCTGCGAGAACGCGGCCTGAAGGAGCTGGAGCGCGAGGAGATCTACTCCTACGTTGGGAACGGCGTGTACAACCTGATCGAACGCGCCGTGCATGCCACTGGCGGCGGCGACGTGGACGGTGCGCTGAGCCACTTTATGACGGTCTACGATCGGCGATTGCTGGAGCACACCCGCCTCTACGATGGCATGGCGGAGGTCCTGCATTACTTTCGCGACATCCCCCTCGCCCTGATCACCAACAAGTCGATGCGCTTTACTCGACCGATCATCGAGGGCCTCGGGGTGGCGCAGCGCTTCCGGCCGCTGCTGACGCGCGACTCGTTCCCTGAGTGCAAGCCCCATCCCGGGCCGGTTCAGCACTGCGTGGCGGCTCATGGGGCGCGGCGGTCGCACACGTGGATGATCGGCGATGGTGCCACCGACATCACGGCCGGCAGGGCGGCCGGGGTGCGCACCTGCGGCTGCCTGTACGGCTTCCGCAGCGAACAAGAGCTGCGCCACGCGGGGCCCGATGCATTGATCGCCGCGCCGGGCGACCTGCTCGCCCTATTTCCCCGGCGAGCAGGCGTCGATAACGGTTGAACGACCCGGCGCCTCCCTACCCAACCGAATGCCTCGTCATGGAGCCCAGCCCGGCCAAGGAACGGTACCGCCGATTCGTCGACGACTATAACCGGGGCGTCGCGCGCGCGGAGCTGTGCGCTCGGTACGACATCCCGGCCGCGAAGTTCGACGAGTTCCTCACCTTCCTGAGGCGCCAGGGATTCCGCCTGGCACCGCCGGCGGGTACCGGATTCGCCCGGGCCCACGAGATCGACTTCGCGATCTCCGGCGACGACATGCAGTACGTGGAGGTAGAGCTCGATCCCGGCGAGACGGCGATCGCCGAGGCCGGTGCGATGCTGTACATCGACCCGGGCATCCAGATGGAGACCCTCTTCGGCGACGGCAGCCAGGAGTCGGAAGGGGTCATGGCCAAGCTCTTCGGCGCCGGCAAGCGCATCCTCACCGGCGAGTCGCTGTTCATGACCGCCTTCACCAACGCCGGTGCCGGCAAGCAGCGGGTCGCCTTCAGCGCCCCCTACCCCGGCAAGATCCTCGCCATGGACCTCCCCACCCTGGGCGGCGAGCTGATCTGCCAGAAGGAGGCATTCCTGTGCGCCGCCAAGGGGGTCTCCATCGGCATCGCCTTCCAGCGCAGGCTCGGGGTGGGGCTGTTCGCTGGCGAGGGATTCATCCTCGAGCGGCTGCGTGGCGACGGCTACGCCTTCATCCACGCCGGCGGCACGGTGCTGGAGCGCGAGCTTGCGGTGGGCGAGACCCTGCGCATCGACACCGGCTGTCTGGTGGCGATGCAGCCCCAAATCGCCTACGACATCCAGTTCGTGGCCGGCATCAAGACCGCCTTGTTCGGCGGCGAGGGGCTGTTCTTCACGACCCTCACCGGCCCCGGCCGGGTGTGGCTCCAGTCGCTGCCCTTCAGCCGCCTCGCCGGGCGGATCCTCGCGGCGCTGCCGCGTACCGGCGGGAGCCGGAAAGGCGAGGGGTCGCTCCTCGGCACCCTCGGTGACGCGGTGATGGGCGATCGGTTCTGACCCCACCCTCTCCGTCGCTAGCCCGCCCCGGGCGGGCCGCCTGACACGGAGCGTTTGCCTCAGATGGGGCCAGTAGGTCGCCGGCAAAAACGTTGCTGCCGCAACTCGGTCAAGATCACGCCGGTCATTCCGAAACAGGGTGGACACACCCCGTACCCCGTGAGGAGTGCCCATGGACGTCGACTTCAATGAGATCCGCACCAAACATGCCCAGTGGCGGATTCGCCTGAACAAGTTCCTGAAGAATCAGGAGAACCTCACCATCGAGCAGGCCGGCACCCATCGCGACTGCGCTCTGGGCAAGTGGATCCACTCCGAGGGCCGGGCGCAGTTCGGCCATCTCAAGGAGATGCTCGACCTGGCCAAGACCCATCGGGACATGCACGAGGCGGTGCTCGCGACAATCCGCGCCAAGGAGGCCGGCAACCCCACCGCCGCCGCCGCCTCCCTCGCGGAAGTGGAGGCCCTGAGCCGCAAGGTGGTCCAGCAGATCCGTACGGTCGAGATGATCGTGCACGTGGCGAATTCCATCGCCCCGTAGATCGCTCCGCGCGAGCCGCGTCAGCGGTGAGCTCTGTCACACAACAAGCTCGCTGGTGAGGACAGGCAGGGGGGCACGGCCTGCCGTGACTCCTACGCGCGGGAGGTTCACGGCTCGGCCGCGAGCACCGGCCGCGGCCCCACGCTAGCCCGCATTTCTCACCACGGATCGTCGCGAGACCGCGCAAATGGCCTAAATCCTGGCCGGCCCGCGGTAGGAGCCGAATCCCTGCGGCGATTTCGGCCCGAGGGGGCCGGCCGCGCCTGGCGGCGCGGGTCGCCGGTGCAACCGGCTCCTACCCCGGACGAGGACCCGGCCAGGAGATGCGGGCAGTGGCGCGGGTGCAGCAGAGTCGTGGTGAGAAATGCGGGCTAGACCCGCCGGTCAGCCCTGCGCCGGGATCTCGCACTCGAAGATGGTGCCGTGGGGATGGTTGTCGTACACCCGGATATAACCGCGATGGTCGGTGACCACGTGCTTGACGATCGCCAGGCCGAGGCCGGTACCGCTCTCCTTGGTGGTGTAGTAGGGCAGGAAGAGATCGTCGCGATCGGCGGCCTGAATCCCCGGGCCGGTGTCGGCCACCGCCAGGCGAAAGGTGTCGGCATGCGGCTCGTAGCGGGTCGTGATGGTGACCACGCCGCCGTCCTCCATGGCCTCGACGGCGTTCTTCAGCAAGTTGACGACCACCCGCCGGAGCTGAGCGGCATCGACCCGCACCTCGGGCATGGTCGGATCGAAGTCCTCACGCACCAGGATCCCCGGCTCGATCTTCACGAGATTGATCGCATCGCGGATGGTGCGGTGCAGGTTGGTCGGGGCGAGGCTCGCCTCGGCCATGCGCGCGAAGTCCGAGAACTCGCTCACTAGCCGCTCCAGGCCGGTGACCTCCTCCAGGATGATGCGCGATGCCTCATCGAAGACCCGTGGGAAATCCTCGTCGCCCCGCGCCAGCTTGCGCCGTAGCCGCTCGGTGCCCAGGCGAATCGGCGTGAGGGGGTTCTTGATCTCGTGGGCGATGCGCCGCGCCACCTCGCGCCACGCCGCCATCTTCTGCGCGCGCACGATCTCCGTGTAGTCGTCGAGCACCACCACCGCCCCCAGGTGGCTGCCGTCCTCGTCGTGTAGGGCCCGGGCAGTGACCCGCAGGCGGCGCTCGCCTGCCGCCGTATCGAGGGTGACGTGGCCTTCGTGGGAGGGCTGGTGGTCACGATTCACCCGCGCCACGATCTCCACCAACGATGGGAAACGCAGCGCCTGGCGGCATTCTTCCCCTTCCGGGACCTCCTCCGGCGCCACGCCGAGCATCTCCCGCGCCGCCGGGTTCATGGTGAGCAGGCCACCGTTCGCATCCAGGGAGATCACCCCGGAGCCGATGTTGGCGAGGATGGTCTCGATGAACTCCTTGCGCTGCTCGAGGGCCCGGAGGCTCTCGGCGAGCTCCGCGTGGGCCGCCTGGGTCGCCGCCCGGGAGCGTTTCAGGTCCTCCACCATCTTGGAGAACGAGCGCACCAGTCGCCCGATCTCGCCGCCCGCGGGGGCATCGTCGTCGAAGGTGAGATCGCCGTCTGCGACTCGTTCGGTCGCCTCCGTCAGGTGGAGGATCGGGTTGGTGATCCGGCCCGCGAGGTAGAAGGCCAACCATACGGCGGCAAAGGTCACTAGGAGGGTGGCGACTCCGAGATTCAGCAAGTAGGTGCCACGTACCAGGCCGCGAAACCCTTCCACCTTGGCGATGCCGCTGACCGCGTCATCGATCCCTCGGTGGGTCCGGACCAGGTCGCCGGGCAGGAGGTGGTCGAGCAGCAGCACGACGGATTCCTCGTCGGCGACCCGGGGCAATCCGAAGGCCGCGCCGCTGCCCCAGATCCGCTCGTCATCGATGGTCCACACGGCGATCCGGCCCTGCCGTGCGAGCTGCAGCGTCGCCTCCGGCGGCAGGGGGCGGCTTCGTGCCGAGTACCACGGATCGGTCGTGGCCCTGCCCACCACCTGATCGGTACCATTCACCAAGCGCACGCCGCTGAGACCGAACTGTGCGAGCCAGGTCGGCAACAGGGCACGCACGCCGTCGACGGTGGTGGGCAGATCCGGCACCTGGGCGATGGTCCGGGCCGCCGCCTCGACCTTGTCGCGACTGGTTGTCAGGTAACTGTCGAGCACTACCCGGACCCGCTCCAGGGTCCGCTTCAAGTCGCGCGACTTGGTCTTGTAGGGCGCCTGGATGTTGTACGAGAAGTAGTTGTCGATGCTGCGCGTAAGCAGCAGGCTGCCGACGCCGAACAAGGCCAGGGAAGGGAGCACCGACAGGACTAGAAAGGCGAGGAGAAAACGAGTCTTGAGATTCGATCCGGCGAGGCTCTGGCGGCGCTCGAAGTAGTAGGTGATCAAGGCCCGCAGCAGGACGAACAGCAGCAGCAGGATGATCAGGACGTCGAGGTTGATCAGGATGACCAAGGCGACGTTGTCCGCGATCGGCAGCTCGAGACCGCCGCGGCGCACTTGGTCGACCAGCACCAGCACCCCGACCGAGAGCAGGGCGAGGAGCACCAGCACCGCGATGCGCTGGGGCGAAAAGCGCGGTCGCTTGTAGGAACGGGACATCGTCAGCGGTCAGCGGTCAGCGGTCAGCGGTCAGCGGTCAGCGGTCAGCGGTCAGCGGTCAGCGGTCAGCGGTCAGCGGTCAGCGGTCAGCCAACAAAGCGTTGGTGCGTAGTGGGTGTGCGTCAAGGGGCCCCACCGAGGCGTTACGCGTGCAACCGTGGACGCCCCATCATCGCCTGGTCTCAGCGAGACTGCTCGCGGGGTGCAAGCAGAGAGCCGATCGCTGACCGCCAATAGCTAATGGCTAATGGCTAACACCTACCTCACGCCGTCTTGGACTGGTGCTCGTAGATGCGCAGGGGAAGCTCGCTACCCTCGATCACCTCCTGGGTGATCACGCACTCCACCACATTCGCCTCGGAAGGGATGTCGTACATGATGTCGAGCATCACCTCCTCGAGAATCGCCCGCAGCCCGCGCGCGCCGGTCTTGCGTTGTTGCGCGGCGCGGGCGACGGCGCATAGGGCCTCGGCGGTGAAGGTGAGCCTTACTCCCTCGTAGTCGAAGAACCGCTCGTACTGCTTAACCAGGGCGTTGCGCGGCTCGGTGAGGATCGCCACGAGGGCCTCCTCGTCGAGCTCATCGAGCACGGCGACCACCGGCAGCCGGCCGATCAGCTCGGGGATCAACCCGACCTTGAGCAGGTCCTCCGGCTGCACTTGTTTGAGGAGATCCTGCGGGTTCGCTGCCGCGCCCCGCACCTCCGCGCCGAAGCCCAGCACCTTGGTCTGCAGGCGGCTGGCGATGGTCTTGTCGAGACCGACGAACGCCCCGCCGCAGATGAACAGGATGTTGGTCGTGTCGACCTGCAAGAACTCCTGATGGGGGTGCTTGCGGCCACCCTGGGGGGGCACGTTGGCGACCGTCCCCTCGATCACCTTGAGCAGCGCCTGTTGCACCCCTTCCCCGGAGACGTCCCGGGTGATGGACGGGTTTTCCGACTTGCGCGCGATCTTGTCGATCTCGTCGATGTAGATGATGCCATGCTCGGCACGCTCCACGTCGTAGTCGCACGCCTGCAGGAGCTTGAGGATGATGTTCTCCACGTCCTCGCCCACGTAACCGGCCTCGGTCAGGGTGGTCGCATCGACCATGGTGAACGGCACCTGGAGGATGCGCGCCAGAGTCTGCGCCAACAGCGTCTTGCCGGTGCCGGTGGGGCCGATGAGCAGCACGTTGCTCTTCGCCAGCTCCACGTCGTCCGGCTCGTGGCGGTGGCGCAGGCGCGTGTAGTGGTTGTGCACCGCGACCGATAGGATCTTCTTCGCCTGCTCCTGACCGATGACGTACTGGTTGAGGATGGCGTGGATGTCGCGCGGCTTGAGCTGGCCGAGGTCCGGGCGCGGTGCAGCATAGGCCGCCGACGATGGCTGTTGAATGAGCTGCCGGCAGAGGGAGAAACAGTCGTCACAGATCATCAACCGCGGACCCACGTGGGAGGCCGGTGGATTGAGCAGGGCGACCGGGTCCTGCTGCTTGCCGCAGAATGAGCAGGTCGACTTGGCGGTGGGCATTCCGGGGACTCCCGATCTGGGGGCTGTCGACGGCGGGGCGTCAGTGTAGCGACCTTAATGGAAAATCTCCCACAAATTTAGTCAGAACTCACTTCTCCGACGGTTCCACCTTCGGGTTGCGCGTCACCACGTGGTCGACCAGGCCGTAGGCGACCGCCTCCTCCGCGGACATGAAATTGTCGCGCTCGGTATCCTTCTCGATCGTCTTGGACTTCTGGCCGGTGTGCTTGGCGATGATCTCGTTCAGGATTTCGCGGGTCTTGAGGATCTCCTTGGCGTGGATCTCCACGTCGGTCGCCTGGCCCTGAAAGCCGCCGAGGGGCTGATGGATCATCACCCGCGAGTGGGGCAGAACGAAGCGCTTGCCCGGCGCGCCGGCGCACAGCAGCACGGCCCCCATGCTCGCCGCCTGGCCGATGCAGATCGTCGAGACATCCGGCTGTATGTACTGCATGGTGTCATAGACCGCCAAACCTGCGCTGACCAGCCCACCGGGGGAGTTGATGTACAGGCTGATGTCCTTGGCCGGGTCATCCGCCTCCAAGAACAGGAGCTGGGCCATGACGGCGTTGGCCATGTAGTCGTCGATCGGGGTGCCGAGGAAAACGATCCGGTCCTTGAGGAGCCGAGAGTAGATGTCGTAGGCACGCTCGCCTCGTGGGGTCTGCTCGACCACCATCGGCACGAGGTTGTTGTAGACTTGCGGCGGCATACCGTCACGGGACGGTCCGAAGGGGGAACGGGCCATGGTGCTCTCCTGAACGGCCAAGGTGGACGCCACTCCAGGAGGAGGATCACCGTTGGCAAAATTTGGAATGAAAGGTTGTAGTGGTTTATGCGCCGGCGCTGGCCTGCGGCTCAACAAACACCGCTTGTCCCAGGACATAGTCCAGGGCCGCCTCCTCGCGCAGTTGATCGTGGATCGGGTCTAGCGAGCCGAACTGCGACTCGTAATAGCGGCGCATGACGTCGGCTGCCACCGAGGCGTCCAGCGCTTCCTTCTTCAGCCGCGCCTCGACCGCCGCGTCCTCCACCTGCAGGCCGTTGAGCTCGGCAATCTTGTCGAGGATCAACGTGAGCTGCGCGCGTTTCCGGGCATCGGGCCGCAACTCCTCGCGCAGGGTGGCACGCTGCTGCTCGGCCTCCTCGATCGGCACCCCCTGCTGCACCAGCCCGACGAGTCGATTCCGGACCATGAGGTCGAGCTGCCCCTCGAACAGGGTCGGAGGGACCTCCAGGGAGTGCATCTCCAGGAGCCGATCGGCGATCTCTTGATGGTGGGCGCGCCGCTGGCTGGCCGCGATGCGTTCCGTCAGCTTGGCATGGATCTCCGCCTGCAGGGCCGCGAGATCGGCAAAGTCCAAGTCCTTGGCAAACTCGTCGTCCACCTCGGGCAGCACCTTTTCCTGGATCTCGTGCAGGGTGACGGTGAAATCCGCCTGCTTGCCGGCGTACTCCTCACGGTAGTCGTCCGGGAAGGTGACGGTGATCTCGCGCGTCTCCCCACGGGTCATGCCTGCGATGCCCGCCTCGAAATCGCGAAACAGCAGGCCCGCACCCAACTCCACCGGATACCGCTCGCCGCGGCCGCCGTCGAACGGCTCTCCGGCGATGCGACCCTGGAAATCGATCACGCCGATCTGTCCCTGGGCCAGCGCGGCGTTTGCGTCCTCCACGGTGCGGATCTGGGCGTTCTCCTGGCGCATCCGCTCCAGGGTGGACTCGATCATCTCGTCCGGGACCACCACGTCGCGGCGGGTGAGCTGTATCCCGGTCACCTCGCCCAACGCGACCTCCGGCAGCACATCCACCTGGGCCATATAGGTGAAGGGGCTTCCCTCCTGCAGGTCGATCTCCTCCAGGGCCGGCGGGCCGATCGCCCGCAAGGCGTGCTCCTCGAGGGCCCGGGGAAAGGTCTCCTTGAGCAACGCGTTGCCCACGTCCTCGCGCACCGCGTCGCCAAACCGCTTGCGAATCACCGACAGCGGCACCTTGCCCGGCCGGAAGCCCGGGATGCGCGCGGTGCGCTGCAACGCCCGGTACGCCTTGTCGAAGTGCGGGACGGTTTCTTCTGCCGCCAGGGTGACCCGAACCTGCCAGCGACACGGGCTCACTTCCTGAACATTTGTCTCCATGAATCACAATCCCTTGAGGTTTAGCCCGCGTTTCTCACCAGGATTCGTCGCGAGCGCGCACGAATGACCGTAGATCCTGGCTGGCCCGCGGTAGGAGCCGATTATATCGGCGACCCCATGTGGCAGATCGCCGAAGGGATTCGGCTCCTACCCCGGACGAGGACCCGGCCAGGAGATGCGGGGGGTTGCGCGGTCGCAGCAGATTCATGGTGAGAAATGCGGGTTAGACGTCCAGTTTGGCCACACGGGAGCGTGTAGCTCTCGATGAGCCGATGGCGCGACTCCGCCACCGCTCCATAAGGACGGCGAAGACCTGTTCGGTGTGGCCACGGCGATCGCCTGGCTCGTGGCCCCGTTGCCAGGTGCAGCCACGCATCTATCCTCACTGCCGTGCGGGCGCGCGCAGGAGCTTGC
>DASWHD010000092.1:0-5083 GCA_036393335.1 bacterium | reverse complement strand
AAATGGGCGAAATACACGATAAGATCAGTTGACTGAGCTTATTTTATGTGTGCTAAGTGCACAGTCCTGCGCTTAGTTGGGTTTCATGCTCCAAGTCTCTGAAAAAGAAGTCGAAAATCGCCTCTACCTAGATAACCCCTGGTGGCAAGCGGGCGGGGGGATTGATGCCGACTACCGGGCCTTCCCCCATCGCGCCTACTTGGAGAACTTCTCGCGTCTGGTGCAGGCGGCCGACGTGCAACGGGCGGTGGTGCTGCTCGGTCCACGCCGGGTCGGGAAGACCATCCTCGCCTACCACATCATCCAGGACCTCCTGGACCGCCATGGGGTGAGCGGCCGGGACGTGCTGTATGTCTCCTTAGAGACCCCGATGTACACCGGACTGACCCTGGAGGCTCTGGTACAGCGCTTTCAAAAGTTGTTCGGCCGGCCGGAGGGGACGCGGCTTTATGTCTTCTTCGACGAGATCCAGTACCTCAAAGGGTGGGAGGTCCACCTGAAGTCGCTGGTGGACAGCTACCGCGGGGTGCGGTTCGTGGCGACCGGCTCGGCGGCAGCGGCGTTGAAGGCCAGGAGCGCCGAGTCCGGTGCCGGCCGTTTCACGGAGTTCTTATTGCCGCCCCTGACCTTTGCCGAGTACCTGCGCTTCATCGACCGCGAGCCCGAGCTGATCTGCGAGGTCCGCGACGGACAGGGGCGGCGCTACGAGACCGACGACATCCGGGGGCTCAACGAGGAGTTGGTCAACTACTTGAACTTCGGTGGTTTTCCGGAAGCGGTTTTCTCCCGGGAGGTGCGCCAGGACCCGCGGCGTTACATCAAGAGCGACATCATCGACAAGGTGCTGCTGCGCGACCTGCCGATCCTCTATGGCATCTCCGACGTCCAGGAGTTGAACAGCCTGTTCAATACCCTCGCCTACAACACCGGCCAGGAGCTGAGCCTGGAGTCGCTGTCGCAGACGGCGCACGTAGTGAAGAACACCTTGACGCGGTATCTCGACTATCTGGAGGCGGCCTTCCTGATCAAGCGGGTGCGCCGGGTCGACCAGGACGCCGCCCACTTCAAGCGGATGACGGCGTTCAAGGTCTATCTCACCAACCCGACCATGCGCGCGGCCCTCTTTGGTCCCGTCGACGAGGGTCATGAGGCGATGGGGCCGCTGGTGGAGACCGCGTTGTTCAGCCAGTGGCTGCACAACAGCGCCTATGTCGATTCGCTCTACTACGCCCGCTGGAAGCAGGGGGAGGTGGATTTCGTGAGCCTCGATCCGACGACCCAGCGCCCGCGGTTTGCCGTCGAGGCGAAGTGGTCAGACCGGCCCTTCGACGACCTCCGTGAGGTGCGGGGGCTCATGGCCTTTAGCGGGCGCCACCCTCTGGCGCGTCCGCCGCTGGTAACGACCTGCACGAAGGCAGGGCGGAAGCATGCCGGCGCGGTGGAGGTTGAGTTCACCCCTGCGGCCCTCCATTGCTACACCATCGGCAAGAACACCCTGGAGCGCCCGTCGTGAGGCCGACCGCCATCGCCGAGGACCCGGAGGCCGCCCGGGAGCAGTTGCACGAGTTCGAGATGCTGGTCGGGGAGGCGTTCCGGCGGCGTGGCTACACGGTGGAGGAGACCGGCGGGCACGGTGCCGACGGCGGTGTGGATCTGGTGCTTTCCAAGGCCGGCCAGCGATTCCTCGTTCAGTGCAAGCAGTGGAAGACGTCCAAGGTGGGAGTGAAGATCATCCGCGAGCTCTATGGCGTGATCGCTGCCAAGGGGGCGGCGGGTGGCTTCGTCGTGACCTCCGGGGTCTTCACCGATGACGCCGTGGCCTTTGCGGCTGGCAAGCGCATCGATCTCATCGATGGCTGCCTTGTTGAAGGGAGAGCATGTGGCTACACTTTCTGAAACGTAGCCACACGGGACAAAGCGATGGAAGTTTCCGTACGGGAGCTGAAGAACCATCTGTCGGAGTATCTGCGGCGCATGCAGGCGGGTGAGGTGGTGGTGGTCACGTCGCGGGGGAAGCCGCTCGCGCAGTTGATGCCGGTGACCGAGACGCCGGACGAGACGGAGGCGGCGGCCGTCGAGCGATTCCGGGGCCAGCCGTGGGTGCGGCCGGCCGCCGGTGGCAAGCCGGAGGGGGCGCGGAACCCGATCCCGTGGCAACCCGGCCAGAAGAAGCTGTCGGACCTCGTCCTGGAAGATCGGGAATGATCCTCTACCTCGACACCTCGGCGTTTCTGAAGCTGTATGTCAAGGAACCGGAGAGCGCCCACGTGCGGCAGGCGATCAAAGAGGCGGTGGCGCTTTGCACCCATGTGCTGACGTATGCGGAGGCGCGGGCCGGATTCGCCAGGGCGGTGCGGATGGGCCGGTTGACGCCGCGACGGCTAACGACCCTCAAGCGGGACCTGGAGCGCGACTGGCAGCGGGTGGACGTCCTCGGGGTGGATGAAGCGCTGGTACGTCGTGCCGGCGATCTGGCCGAGCGCTTTGCTCTGCGAGGATACGACAGCGTGCACCTGGCAGCGGCCGAGGCGGCGATGCTGCGACTGGGTGGCAGCGTGGACTTTCGTTTCCTGGCCTGTGACGCGACCCTGGCGACGGCGGCGGCGAGTCTGGGGCTGGCGTCGGGTATTTAACCCGCGTTTCTCCCCCGAGGATCTGCTCCTCGTGCCGGGGTCATGCCCGATTGCATTCTGGGTGTGATGCCGGGGTCGTGTGCGTTGTTGGGTGATCGGCCTGCTCAGCAGGGCGATGTCGCCAGACGAGAGGTCACGCACCTTTGCCGGAGGGAGGGTCCGTTGCACGGGATTTTGTGCTTACATGCGACAGATACTACGGGGAGGAAAAAAACCTTTGATGCGTTTCCTGGCGGGTTGCACCCGCGCTACACGTAGGGCCGCCTCCAGTCGGCCAACTTGGCGGACCCCCTAAAGCAATCTTCCCCGCTCCCATTGATCACAGCCGAGTCGGGCACCCCATGGCCATCCGAGTCGCGATTAACCACAAGACCGAATACCGGTTCGATCGCCAGGTATCGGTCTCGCCCCACGTCATCCGGTTGCGTCCCGCGCCGCATACCCGGACGTCGATCGAGGCCTATTCGCTAAAGGTCCTGCCGAAAGGCCATTTCATCAACTGGCAGCAGGATCCCTTCGGCAATTTCCTGGCCCGGATCGTGTTTCCCGAGCCGGTGCGCGCCCTGTCCTTCGAGGTGGACGTGGTGGCCGAGATGGTGGTCATCAACCCCTTCGACTTCTTCGTGGAGGCGTACGCAGACAAATACCCCTTTCCGTACGATGCCCAGTTGCGCAAGGAGCTCGCGCCCTACCTGGAGATCCGGGAGAGCGGCCCGCTGCTCCAGGCTTGGCTGTCGCGGGTGGACCGCGCGCCACAACCCATCGTCGACTTCCTGGTCGCGCTCAACCAACGGCTCCAGAAGGACATCGGCTACACCATCCGTATGGAGCCCGGGATCCAGAGCTGCGCGGAGACCCTGGCCAAGGCCCGCGGCTCGTGCCGGGACAGCGGCTGGCTGCTGGTGCAGATCCTGCGCCACCTGGGGCTCGCGGCGCGCTTCGTCTCCGGCTACCTGGTACAGCTCACCCCGGACGAGAAGCCGCTGGAGGGGCCGGCGGGGACGGATCACGACTTCACCGACCTGCACGCCTGGGCGGAGGTCTACGTGCCGGGGGCCGGCTGGCTGGGACTGGACCCGACCTCCGGGCTGTTCGCCGGGGAAGGCCACATCCCGCTGGCCTGTACTCCCGATCCCGGTAGCGCGTCGCCGATCACGGGTGTGACGGGCCCGTGCACGGTGGATTTCAAATTCAGCAACCGCGTGCGGCGCATCCACGAGGACCCGCGTGTCACCAAGCCCTACACCGACACCCAGTGGGCGGCCATCGAGGCCCTGGGGCACAAGGTCGACGCCGACCTCGAGGCGGGAGATGTGCGCCTGACCATGGGCGGTGAACCGACCTTCGTGTCCATCGACGACATGGAATCCGCCCAGTGGAACCGGGACGCCCTCGGGGATCACAAACGCAGGCTGGCGGGCGATCTCCTGCTCCGCCTGTGGCGGCGTTTCGCAACCGGCGGGATGCTCCACTACGGCCAGGGCAAGTGGTATCCGGGAGAGCCCCTGCCGCGCTGGTCCTTGAACTGCCTGTGGCGCACCGACGGCGAGCCGGTGTGGCGCGACCCGCAACTGTTCGCCGCGGACGGCGCGGACGAGGGCATGGGATCCGAGGATGCCGAACGCTTTATCGGCCATCTCACTCGCGCCCTCGGCCTGGCGGAGCGCTATCTGGTGCCGGGCTACGAGGACAGCCTGTACTACCTGTGGAAGGAGGGCATACAGCCGGACAACGTGGACCTCCTGCACGCCGACCTCGCGGTCCCCGAGGAACGCAGCCGCCTGGTCAAGCTGCTCGCGGGGGACCTCGGCCGGCCCGTGGGATTCGCCCTGCCGATCCGCTGGGACGGGACCCAGGACCGCTGGCAGAGCAGCGTCTGGACCTTCCGCCGCCAGCGCATGTTCCTCACCCCCGGCGACTCTCCCATGGGCCTGCGCCTGCCGCTGGACGCGTTGCCCTGGGTGGCGGAGGAGGAGCGCGAGATCGATCCGGAGCGGTGCATGTTCGCACCCCGCCCGCCCCTGGGGGATTACTACAGCGAGGTGACCCGCCGCTTCAGTCGCCTGGAAGCGGCCGAGGACCTCCATCCGGAGATCATCCAGCAGGAGATCGGCGACGACGACCGCCGGCGCGGAAAGCGACCGGTCAAGGTCGCCCACACCGCGCTGTGCGTGGAACCCCGGGACGGGGTGCTGCACGTGTTCATGCCCCCCCTGACCCATCTGGAGCACTATTTCGACCTGGTCGCCGCGGTCGAGCTGACCGCCGCGACCCTCGGGGTGAAGGTGAGGCTCGAGGGCTACGAGCCACCGCGGGACTGGCGCGTCTGCAAGCTGGCCGTCACGCCCGATCCGGGCGTCATCGAGGTGAACATCCACCCGGCCCATGACTGGGGGGAGATGGTCGCGCGGACCCAGGCACTCTATGCCGATGCGCGCGCGGCCCGCCTG
>DASWHD010000091.1:0-6908 GCA_036393335.1 bacterium | reverse complement strand
CCCCCGGTCTGCACGGCTTCCACGTGCACCAGAACCCGAGCTGCGGTGCCGGCGAGAAGGACGGCAAGAGGGTGGTCGGGCTGGCGGCGGGCGGTCACTACGATCCCAGCAATACCGGGCGCCATGCCGGCCCCTACGGCGACGGCCACCTGGGCGACCTGCCGCCCCTATACGTCGATGGCGGCGGCAACGCCACCCATCCCGTCCTGGCGCCGCGGCTCAAGGTGTCCGATCTGCAGGGCCGGTCGCTGATGATCCACGCCGGCGGCGACAATTATTCGGACGACCCGCAGACCCTTGGCGGCGGCGGGGCGCGCGTCGCCTGCGGGGTCGTCGAGTAGGCCCCGCGGCCCGGTGGGGGCCGACACACACTTCCCCGCGCCACTGGGCTAACCCGCACTTCTCACCATGGATCGTCGCGAGACCGTGTAGACGCGCGTAGATCCTGGCCGGCCCAACCGTAGGAGCCGAATCCTTTCGGCGACCCCGGCCCGCAGGGCCGGCCGCGCCGGTGGCGCGGATCGCCGGTGCAACCGGCTCCTACCACTGGTCGAAGACTCGGACGAGGTGAGCCAGGAGATGCGGGCGGCTGCGCGGGCGTAGCAGATCCGTGGTGAGAAATGCGGGCTAGGCCCGCCAGGTACTCCTCCGCGCGTCGTGCGGCCGCAACGAGCGCGAGCGGCCCCGGGGTCAGTCTGGGTCTCCGGCACCGGCGGCCTGTTGCTCGAAGAGGGCCACGACGTCTCGGAACTGGTCGCGGTTGTGCTCGTTGAGGTCCATCAGCAGGCGGTGCGCCGCCAGCACGGTCCGGGCGACATCCGCGCCGCTGGCCTTGGCCATGGGGACCTCCTGCTCCGCTTCCCGCTCGTGGCCATCGCTGCCCACGATGTCGAACACCTCATCCAGACCGAGGGCGCCCAGGAGATCATCGATGTCCTCCTGGCCCGAGATCACCATCAGCCGCGGCCCACCCCTTTCCGCCATGCGCTTGGCGATGCGTACCAGGAGGCCGAGGTTGGTGCTATCGATGGTCCCCGCTTCGTGGAGGTCGACCACGAATCCCACCGGCGTGGTGCGGGAGAATAGGTCATCGAGGAAGCGGGCCAGAGACGGCGCGAGGGTGTAGCGGATGTCCCCAACATAGCGCAGGACCTCGACGCCCTCATGGCTGGCATGCAATACGCGGCCTTTATCCATGACAGCCCCTGCTCACGGCGAGGAAGGCGACATCGTCCAGCAGCGCGGTGGTCGACGCCGCGATCCCCAGCCTCGTCGCCAACTCTGCTGGTCGCGCCTGAGGCGAGCGCTGCACGCAGGCGCACAAGGCCTCGCGTTTCTCCCGCAGGGTCGCCTGCGGCAGCAGCTCCAGCGCCCCGTCGGAGACCAGCCACAGCGCGGATGCCTCAGGCAAGTCGAGACATTGGGGTATGTAATGCGAGTCATCGAACAGCCCCACTGGCCGGCTGCGACTGGTGAGCGGGCGAGCCTCCCCGCCGTCGTACAACATAGGGTAGGGGAACTGACCGCCATTGCTGCACGTCATCTGTCCCCGCTCCCGGTCGAGGACGCCGTAGAACATGGTCAGGTACTGGTCGAGATGTTGGCGACAGACATCCCGATTGAGACGTTCCAGGGTCCGGTCCGGGTGGAGGATCGTGTCGTCCCCGTCCTCCTCGTAGCCCTCCTGGTACTGTCCGACCAGGGTCTTGATCATCACCGTCACGAATGCGGAGGCGGCACCGTGCCCCGACACGTCCGCCATGTAGAAGCCGGCGTGGCGGTCGTCGATCGGGAAGTAGTCGACGAAGTCGCCGCTGAGCAACGTCGCGGGGTAGAGTCGCCGGGAAAAGCAGTACTCCCCGAACTGCCACCCGTCCTCCGGCAGGAGCTGGAACTGAATCCGCCGGGCCGCCTGCTCGTCCGTCTGGAGTTGGTGCAGGGTGCGGGTCAGCTCCCGGTTCAAGACCTCCAGATGTACCCGGTAGCTGCGGTTCTCGCGCCGCAGCCGGGCGCGATCCAGGGCCCGCCGCACGGCACCCTCCAGCACGCCCATCTCCGGGATCGGCTTGGTGATGTAGTCCCAGGCGCCGCGTTTGAGGGCCTGCACCGCGTAGCTCAGCTCGCTCATCCCCGACACGACGATGACCGGCGTCTCGGGGGACTCGCGGGTAATTGTGGAGAGGACCTCAAGCCCGTCCATTCCGGGCAGGCGCAGGTCACATAGCACGACATCCGGGTGCTGCGTGCGCATGACCTCGAGGCCGCGGATCCCGTCGTCGGCCTCCAGCACGCGAAAGCCGCTGTCTTCGAGGTAGACCGCGATGCCCCGGCGGATTGCCGCCTCGTCCTCGATGGTGAGTACGGTGGGCGCTTGGCTCATGGCTCTCTCGTGGACGCCCCGTGCAACGCGTGCAGCGCCTTTGCCAGGGGCGCCATGTCGGCGAGGGGTTTTCTGAACAGGTGCGACTTGCGGATGCCGATGGCGCGCAACGCCGCGGGCAGGACGTAATCCGTCGAGCCGGTGTGGAAGAGAAACCGCAGGCCGGGACAGAGGCGATGTAGCTCCTGGGCCGCCACGTCGCCGTCCATTCCTGGCAGGCGCAGATCCATGATGCAGGCATCGAACGCCGCACCGGATTGGACGGCGGCGAGGGCGGCCTCGCCCGAGGGCTCGATGCGCACCTGCATCCCTTCGTCCTCCAGGAAGGCGCGCAGGGTTTCCGCCACGAAGGGCTCATCATCCACCACCAGCACGCGCAGGTTCATGGTGCCGCCTCCCCGGAGAGTGGCAGACGGATGACGAAGCAGCTCCCACCGCCTGGCACGGGCTCGACGGTGATGGTGCCGTGATGGCGCTCGGTGACGATGAAATACGAGACCGACAGCCCCAGCCCCGTGCCCACCCCGACCGGCTTGGTGGTGAAGAATGGCTCGAACACGCGCCCGCGGAGGTTCTCATCGATGCCCGGCCCGTTGTCGGCGATCTCTATCCGGGCAACATCCTTCTCCTTGTGTGTGCGCAGCGTGATCCGCCCGGCACGCGCGGCTTGGCCTGCGAGGGCCTGGGCGGCGTTCTTGATCACATTCAGGAACACCTGCTCGATCTCCGTGCGGTTGCAGTGCACCGGCGGCAGCTCAAGGTCGTAGTCGCGCACCACCTCTATCCGGCGGAAGTCGTATTTCTTCTTCAGGTCGTAGTCGCTGTCGGCAAGGCGCAGCACCGTCTCTAGCGACTCTGCGATGCGTACGGGAGCGAACCCCGCATTGCTGCGGCGGCTGAAGGCCAGCATGTCGGCGACGATGCCGCTCGCGCGCAGGGCGGCGGCGTGCATGCCGTGGACGAAGTCAAAGATGCCGCGCTTCTCCAGGTAATCCCGTACCCGGCCGAAATCGAGACCCAGCTCTTCGGCCACGACCTGGTTGGCGGGAAGGTCCACCGACAGGCGGCGCGACAGGTTTTGACAGCCCTGCAAGATGCCGCTCAGCGGATTGTTGATCTCGTGGGCCATCCCGGCGGCCAGCCCCCCCACCGACATCATCTTCTCCGTCTGTACCATCATCTGTTCTATGCGCACGCGGTTGGTGACGTCGTCTACCCGGATGACGGCCCCGACCGTCCCGTTGGCGATGAGCGGGTAGACGACCACGTCGGAGTACCGGACCTGGTCCCCCTCCTCTACCGCTAGGCGTTCGGTACGGACGGACCGCCGCAGGCGCACCGCCTCGTGCACCTTCTCCTGGAGGGCCGCGAGTTGCGGCAGCAGCTCCACGAAGCTGCGCCCCAGCGCGTCGCGCGAGGGGACGCCGGTTTCATGCTCGGCCTCGTAGTTCCACTCGGTGACGCGCCCATTGATATCGACGCCCACCAGCATGGATGGCATCGAGTCGATGATGTTCTTGAGATACGAGCGCATGCGCTGCATCTCTTGCGCCGCCTGATTATGCTCGGTGAGATCGTGGACGATGCCGGCGAACAGGATGTCATCGCCGTCACGCACCTCCGCCACCGACAGGTACATCGGGAAGGTGGTCCCCTCTTTGCGCCTGCCCTCCACCTCCCGGCCGATGCCGATGATCTTCCGCGTCCCGGTCTCCAGGTAGGTGCGCAGATAGGTGTCGTGCTCCGAGTGATACGGCTCGGGCATGAGCATGGAGACGTTCTGCCCGAGTACCTCCGCCGCGGCGTAGCCGAACAGGCGCTCTGCCGCCGGATTCATCATGCGGACTTGACCGTGCGTATCGATGGCGATGATGCCGTCGACGGCGTTCATGACCATCGCCCGCAACAGGGTGCTGTCGAAGCTGGCATCCTGTTTGTGTGCGATGTCCATAAAATCCGCTCTCTCGGCCGGGTCCGTAGCCGCGATCCCCGGGAAGAGATTACTTAGCGCTCCATCGCGCTCCCTGGAGGGTCGTTCGGCACCGCCCGATGAATCGTTGAAAATCATTCTAACCGTGCGGTCGAAACTGAGCAGCAAGCGACGGGCGGTCACTCCGCCCATCCCACCCGGAACCATTTGCCGGGTCAAGCCTGTTGCCGGGTCAAGCCTGTTGCCGGGTCAGGCGCTCTGCACCTGCATTTGTGGAGGCAGGAAATAGGTGGTCGCGATCTGCTCGTGCAGCTCGATGAGCCCGAGCTGCAGGGCGTCGATAAAGGCGTGCAGGTCGTCGTGGCGGAGCTCCTCCACTGGCGTCGCCGCCATCTTGGCGATGAAGTCCTTCAGCCGCTCGACGATCTCGCGCGGGCTCTTCAGCGTCGCCAGGCTCTCGCCGATGGCGTCCAGGCAGCGCAGGAAGGAGCGCGGGAACTGGCGGTCCAGGAACAGGAAACGCAGCACCTCGCTGCGCTGCACCTGCGCCTGCATCTTGC
This sequence comes from bacterium, assembly GCA_036393335.1. Classification (GTDB taxonomy): domain Bacteria; phylum CG2-30-53-67; class CG2-30-53-67; order CG2-30-70-394; family CG2-30-70-394; genus DASWHD01. The sequence continues at coordinate 2,038 of DASWHD010000091.1, read as the reverse complement.
GCCGGTACATCTGGTAGGCGCTTAGGGACTTGAGCACGCTGACCCACTGGATGGTCTCGAACGGCCGCAGCTCCGTGGTGTCGCCGGGCAGCAGGCTGCCGGTGCGCACGTCGATGATGCGTGTGGTCATGTCGGCGCGCTCGATGTTCCGGCCCATGGCGAGGAAGTGGTAGGCCTCGTCGCACAGCATGGTCGAGATGATCTTGCCGGTGATCAGCTCCGACCCCTCGATGACCCTGCGCAGGTAGGTGTGGCGCCTCCCCTTGGAGAGGCCAGCCGCGAGATCTTCCCGCACGTGTAGCAACAACTGCGTCACCAGCTCCCACATCTCGCGCGGCAGGATGTCGCGCACCGTGCGGCAGTTCTCCCGCGCCATCTGCAGGCAGCTCAGGATCGAGGTTGGGTTGCGGGGATCGCCGACCAGGAAGCGGACCACGCTGCGTTCGTCGCAACGGCCGTACAGTTCCTGATACAGCGGCTGAGAGCCGGTGATGGCGATCAGCGGCTCCCAGCCCGGCGTGGTGCCGCGCGGCAGGTCCAGCAGCAGGAAGGCGTTGACGTTCACCAGGCGGGCGGTGTTCTCCGCCCGCTCCACGTACCGCGACAGCCAGTACAGGTTCTCCGCGACCCGCGACAGCATCAGCCCTTCTCCTCGGCGACAATCCAGGTGTCCTTGCTGCCTCCCCCCTGGGAGGAGTTGACCACCAGCGAGCCCTTGCGCAGCGCCACCCGCGTCAGGCCGCCCATGGTCACCTGGATCGTCTTGCCGCTGAGGATGAACGGCCGCAGGTCGACGTGGCGCGGTTCGACGTGGTCCCCCACTACGGTCGGCACGGTGGAGATGGACAGGGTCGGCTGGGCGATGTAGTTGCGCGGGTTGCGGCGGATCAGGCGCGCGAAGGTCGCCCGCTCCTTGGCGGTGGACATCGGCCCCATCAGCATGCCGTAGCCGCCCGACTCGTTCGCCGGCTTGACCACCAGCTCGTGCAGGTGCGCCAGCACGTATTGGCGTTCCTCCTTGTCCATGCAGCGATAGGTCGGGACATTGGGGATGCCGGGCTCCTCGTCCAGGTAGTACCTGATGATTGCGGGGACGAAGGCGTACACGACCTTGTCGTCGGCCACCCCGGCGCCGGGGGCGTTGGCGACGGCCACCTTGCCGGTCTGCCATGCCCGGAACAGCCCGGGTACCCCGAGCGCCGACTCGGGGTTGAAGGTCGCGGGGTCCAGGAACAGGTCGTCGATGCGCCGATAGATCACGTCCACCCGCTGCGGGCCGTTGATGGTGCGCATCTGCACACAGTCGTCGCCGTCGACGAACAGGTCGCGGCCTTCGACCAGTTGGCAGCCCATCTGCTGCGCGAGATAGGCGTGCTCGAAATAGGCCGAGTTGTAGATGCCGGGCGTCAGCACGACCACCTCGGGGTTGCGCACCCGGCGCGGCGACAACGCCGCGAGGGTGTCATAGAGCTGGTTGGGGTAGTCGTCCACCGGCATGGGCGCGTAATCCTCGAACAGCTCGGGAAAGACGCGCTTGGTGACCTGGCGGTTCTCCAGCATGTAGGACACCCCAGACGGCACGCGCAGGTTGTCTTCCAGGACGTAGATCGTGCCGTCGGCGTCCCGCACCAAGTCCGAGCCGCAGATGTGGGCCCAGATGCCCAGCGGCGGATTCACCCCGGCGCACTGCGGGCGGAAGTTCTTGGAGTCGGCTAGCACCTCTGCCGGGAAGACCCCATCCTTGACGATCTTCTGGTCGTGGTACAGGTCGTCGATGAACAGGTTCAGGGCCTTGACCCGTTGCTTCAGGCCGGCTTCGACCTTGTCCCATTCGGACTTGGGGATGATGCGCGGGATGATGTCGAAGGGCCAGGCACGGTCGATGGTTCCGCCCTTGGCCTGGGAGTAGACGGTAAAGGTGATCCCCATCTCCTTGATCGCCAGGTCCGCCGCCGCCTGCCGTGCCGCCAGCTCCGTCTCGTCCATCTTGCGCAGGTGGGCGGCGAGGTTCTTGGCATAGCCGCGCGCCCGGTTAGGG
>DASWHD010000090.1:0-3887 GCA_036393335.1 bacterium | reverse complement strand
GGTAGTCGGCGATCGCGTCCCCGGAGTGGATGTCGAAGAGGTGGGAATACTCCGCGGCCGCCTCCTCGTACTTGCGATCCTTGTAGAGGGCGTCGGCGATGCCGATCGCCGCCAGGAACTCCAGGCGCACCGGGGTGTCGGTGTCGCGTACCTGCTCGAAGAGTCGCTTCGCTTCCTGGTTGTGGCCCCGCTTGGCCTCCTCCACGGCCTGGCGGTACGCCTCCTCCGGCGGGGGCTTCGGCGCCTCGGCACAGGCGAGGAGCACGGCGGTGAGGAGCAGGGAGAAAAGGGTGTGGCGGCGGAGGGGATAGGTGATCGGCATGGGGCCAGTCTCCCACGAAGGCGGTTTTTCTGTCGACTTGGTTGGGGGTCGGCTACCCTGCCGACAAACTTAGACCCTTCGCGCCGCTATTGTACCGGTCGCGCCGCTATTGTACCGGCTATTCGTCGCCATCGATCTCCCCCCGGAGGTGAAGGGGCGCTTGGTGCCCCTGCGCGGGGGCCTGCCTGGCGCCCGCTGGGTCGAGGGCGAGCAACTCCATCTGACGCTGCGCTTCATCGGCGAGGTGGACGGCGGCGTGCTGCGCGAGATCCGGGCGAGTCTGGAGACCGTACATGGGCGCCCCTTTTCTCTGGCATTGCAGGGGGTGGGCCACTTTCCGCCGCGCGGTCAGCCACGGGTGGTATGGGTCGGGGTGGAGAAGAGCGCGCCGCTGACCCAGCTCCACGGCCGGGTCGAGAGCGCTTTGGCCGCGGTGGGTGTTGCGCGGGAGGGGCGTAAGTTCTCACCGCACATCACCCTCGCCCGGCTCAACGGGACCCCCGGCTCCCGGGTGGGCCGCTATCTCGAGGAGTTCGGCCTGTTCCGCACCGACCCGTTTGCGGTAGAGGAGCTCACCCTCTACTCCAGCACTCTCACCCGCCACGGCGCGGTCCATACCCCCGAGGCGACCTACCCCCTGACCGCCGGGAGCCGAGACGATGAAGAGCTTCCGTAGAGAGCTATGGTTCGAGGTGCCGTCGCGCCGCGCCTTCATCAACATCACGCCTCAGGTGGAGGAGTGCCTGCGGGAGAGTGGCATCCGCGAGGGGCTGGCCCTGGTCAACGCCATGCACATCACCGCCTCGGTGTTCATCAACGACGACGAGCCCGGCCTGCATCACGACTACGAGCGGTGGTTGGAGGAGCTGGCACCGCACCAGCCCGTCTCCCAGTACCGCCACAACGACACCGGCGAGGACAACGCCGACGCCCACCTCAAGCGCCAGGTGATGGGCCGCGAGGTGGTGGTCGCCGTCACCAACGGTAAGCTCGACTTCGGTACCTGGGAGCGGATCTTCTACGGCGAGTTCGACGGCCGCCGCCGCAAGCGGGTGCTGGTGAAGATCATCGGCGAGTAGCCGCAAGTCAGAACGGACTTCGCGGCGAATAGACGCAGATGGACGCGCGTGTGCACGGTCTCGCGACAATCCGTAGTGAGAAATGCGGGCTAGCGGCCGCCCTCAGAGCGCTCGGCTGGGGCGTGCTGCAACCGGGGTGGTCCCTATCACGCCGGGGGCCGAAAGGGGTCGACGGCGCGGAGGCCATCATAGCTCTGGCCGTGGTTGAGATCTTGAGTGTATAGGGTGTGACAGCCCAGTGTCAGGGCAGCGCCAAGGACGGCCGCGTCCCAGTAGCCAATGCGGTACCGGTTCTTCAGCTCGATCGCCCGCAGAAATAGGTCCGGCGTGAGGTCGACGACCGGGCGGCGCATGACATGGGCGAGGAAACGCAACGTCTCCGCTTCTGAGAGCGTCTGCGCCAACTTCCCCGTGGCATTGACGGAACTCCTGGAACACCTGCACCGAGAGACCCCAGATGTCCGCTTCTAGGATGCGGCGTGCAGCCAGACGTTCTGCGCGTTCCTCTGCGGCGGTCGACACCGCGTAGAGCAGGACGTTGGTGTCAATGAAGACGTCGGTCGCCATAGGTGCGGGCCCGGGTGGGTCGTGCTCCTACCATCACATGGCACGCGTCGACCCTCTCCCACAGCCGCCGCCACGCCTCCTGTCGTACCGTCTCGTCACCGGGGGGGCTGCCCAGGCTGCCGAGATACTCGCGGACCATGGCGCTCACCGACTTCCCCTGTTCAGCGGCGGTGATCCGCGCCCGCCGGTAGGTCTCGTCATCCACACTGACCGTGATGTTCTTCATGGTTTCCCAATAACTGTGAGACTGTGCATCGTCAATCGCGGTCGGTCCGCGCCCAGAAAAGCGCGACACACGGGGCGATAGATGGGTCTCGATCCCGGCGGTCCTCGGCGGGTAAACCCGCAAGGCGGAGAGGTTCAGCAGGTGAGGTGGAAGGCGCCGGCGACGCGGCCGCCGGGGTGTGTCTCCAGCAGCTCGTTGAGCAGCGCCGCGGCCTCCGACGTGGGCGCGATGCGCACCTCGATGCCGCGCGCGGCGAGCCAGCGCCGGGTCTCCTCCGGGACGGTCAGGCGGCCGTAGTAGCCCGTACCCACCACCAGCACCGCCGGCGCCGCCGTGGCGACCACATCGAGGTCGTCGATGGCGAGGGAGTGGCCTTGTTTGCGCCACCACCCGTCGCGCACCCCGTCCGGTAGAACGATCACGTCCGAGGTGTAGCTCCGGCCGTCGATGGTGATCCGGCCAAAGGCGTAGTCGTCGATAGCCATGGCGATCTCGCGTTTACCCGTAGTGTATCCCGTCGAGGCTCACCACCGGCTCGTTCCCCACCACCTCGGCGCTGTGCACGGTGCCGTGCGGCACCGCCAGGCAGTCCCCTGCCTCCAGGACCACCGACCCGGCTTCCGTGGTGATGCGGAAGCGGCCCGATACGACCCCGTCCAGCTTGTCCAGCTCGTGGGTATGGTCGGGAAAGCAGGTGCCGGGCGGATAGAGGTAGCGGCTCACGAAATAGCCGCGTTCCTCCATCTTGCGCCGCAATGCCGCCTCGCAGAAGGGACCGTCCGCCTCCTCGTGCCAGCGATCCAGCATCATGGCGGCAGGGTAGCACTCGGCCGCCTGCGCCTGAGTATGGACCCGAAGGTGTCCGTGCCTCGCGGCCGCGGGATATCCTGCGCCGATGGCAGAGGAACTGTGGGAGTTCTGGATCGACCGCGGGGGCACGTTCACGGACTGCATCGGCCGGGATCCGGATGGACGCCTGCACGTGGCCAAGGTGCTCTCGTCGGATCTCGCACCGGTGGTGGGGATCCGCCAGATCCTCCATCTAGCCGATGGCGCGCCGTTGCCCGCCGGCCGGATCCGCATGGGGACCACTGTGGCGACCAACGCCCTCCTGGAACGCAAGGGGGCGAGGGTCTGTCTGGTGGTGACGCGCGGGTTGCGCGACGCCCTCGCCATCGGCACCCAGCAGCGGCCCGACCTCTTCGACCTGGAGATCCGCCGGCCCGCGGCCCTCTACGGTTGGGTGGTGGAGGTGGACGAGCGCCTCGCCGCCGACGGCACGGTGCTCGTTGCGCCGGACTGCGAGGCGGTGCGCGCCGCCCTCGCCGCGGCGCGGGCGGACGGCTGCGACGCGGCGGCGATCTGCCTGCTCCACGCCTTCGCGTATCCGGCCCACGAGCAGAGGGTGGCGGCCGTCGCCCGGCAGGTCGGCTTTCCCCAGGTGTCGTGCTCCCACGAGGTGGCGCCGGAGGTCGGCTTCGTGGGGCGCGGGGACACCACCTGTGTCGACGCATACCTCACCCCCCTGATCCGCGCCTACCGCGACGCGCTGGCGGCGGAGATGCCGGCCGCCGAGCTGCTTTTCATGCAGTCCTCCGGCGGCCTCACCGAGGCTCGCCGCTTCCGCGGCCACAACGCGATCCTCTCCGGCCCGGCCGGCGGCGTGGTGGCCACGGCGTGGCTGGCCGGCGAG
>DASWHD010000089.1:0-22413 GCA_036393335.1 bacterium | reverse complement strand
TCGCCGGTGCAACCGGCTCCTACCTTCGACGAGGTGGGCCAGGAGATGCGGCCTGCCTGCCGGCAGGCAGGGCAGTTGTGCAGGCGCAGCAGATCCATGGTGAGAAATGCCGGCTAGCCGGCGCGCGGTAGGAGCCGAATCCCTTCGGCGACCTCAGGCCCGCAGGGCCTGACGCGCCGCTGGCGCGGATCGCCGGTGCAACCGGCTCCTACCTTCGACGAGGTGGGCCAGGAGATGCGGGCAGTTGCACGGGCGCAGCAGAGTCATGGTGAGAAATGCGGGTTAGCCCCCGATCGGCGACGATGCCGGGTGTACCATGGTCTCGAGGAGGACCGTGATTTCCGGCACCGGTAACGGCCGCGAGAAGAGGTAGCCTTGGCCGAAGGCGCAGCCCAGCTCACGCAGATAGGTGACCTGCTCCTCGTGTTCCACACCCTCCGCCAAGACGTCGAGGTCGAGGGCCCGGCCCAGGGCGGCGATCGCCATGGCGATGGCCGCGTCGTCCGGATCGCCCGGCAGGTCGCGCACGAAGGCGCGATCGATCTTCAAGGTATCGACCGGGAAGCGCTTCAGGTAGGCGAGGGAGGAGTAGCCGGTCCCGAAGTCGTCGATGGCCAACGTAATCCCCATCTCCTTGAGGGCGTGGAGGGCGGTGATGGTATGCGCGGCATCCTCCATGAGGTCGCTCTCGGTGATCTCCAGCTCCAATAAGGCGGGATCGATGGCCGATTCGGCGAGAATCTTCGCGATGCTCTCGCTCAACCCTTCCTGCCAGAACTGGCGGCTGGACAGATTGACGGCCATGCGCAATGGGGGTAGCCCCGCCTCCTGCCAGCGCCTGCTCTGGGCACATGCGGTGCGCAACACCCATTCGCCAATCGAGACGATCAGCCCCGACTCCACCGCCAGGGGGATAAACCGGCCGGGGGCGACCAACCCCATCTCTGGATGTTGCCAGCGCACCAGGGCCTCGACCCCCACGATGCTGCGGGTCGCCAGGTCGACCTGCGGTTGGTAATGCAGGCGGAGCTCCTCTCGGTCGACCGCCTTGCGCAGCATCCCTTCCAGGCTCAACCGCTCCAGTGCGCGGGCGTTCATCGCGCGGGTGTAGAACTGAAAATTGTTCCGCCCCCGGCTTTTTGCCTGGTACATGGCGGTGTCGGCATTCTTCAACAGGGTCTCCCCATCCTCTCCATCATTCGGGGTCAGGGCGATGCCGATGCTGGCGGTGACAAACACCTCTTGGCCTTCGATCTCGATGGGCTGCGCGAGGGTGTCGAGGATGCGCTGGGCGACGATCGCCGCTTCCTCGGCCCGCCCGACCTGCGGCAGCGCGATGGTGAACTCGTCGCCCCCGAAGCGGGCGATGATCTCATCGGGCGCGTCGCTGTCGTGCCGGGCGATGTAGTCGCTGCCGCGCACGCAGCCGGCGATGCGCGCCGCGACCGCGCGCAGCAGCGCGTCTCCCACGCTATGGCCGAGGGTGTCATTGATCCGTTTGAACAGGTCGAGATCCAGCAACAGGATCGCTACCGACCGCTTGCTGCGCGTCGCCACCTTGATCATCTGACAGACGGTCTCGTGCATGAGGCGCCGGTTGGGGAGGGCCGTCAGCTCGTCGTAATAAGCGAGGTACCGGATGCGGGCCTCGGCCTGCCGCTGGTCGGTGACGTCCCGCATCACGGCGAGGACCTCATGGTCGCCGCTCACCACGAACCGCGCCTCGTAAGCCCGTCGGGCACCGCCGCCCCGCAGGGAGAACTCGAAGAGCTGCGGCTCACCGGTAGCCAGCGTATGCGAGAGGAAGTGCATGGCCCGGGCCGCGACACCCGGCGGGACGACCTGGCGCAGGTTGCGCCCGCGGAGCCTCTCGGGTTTGACGAGCGACGCGAGGTCTCGGTCCGGCCAACAGTCGAGCAACGTGCCGTCGGCAGCGAGGCGGAACAAGCTATCCGGGAGGGCGCTGATGATGGCGCGGTTCTTGGTCTCGCTGCGGCGCAACGCGTCGAAGGACTGACTGGCCCGCAGTAGATAGCGCACGTGGTGTGGGAGGGTAAACCAGTTGATCGGCTTGGTGATGAAGTCGGTCGCATCCACCGTGTAGGCACGCTCGATCGAGGCCACGTCATCGAGGCCCGTGACCATGATGACCGGGATATGGCTGCCCCCTGGCGAGGCCCGCAGATGACCGCAGAGAGCGAAACCGTCCATTTCCGGCATCTCCACGTCGAGCAGCACCGCGTCCGGGTGAACCGCCTGGAAGCGCTCCAACCCGGCCGCCCCGTCGGCCGCTTCGACCACCACAAAGCCCGCCTGCTCCAGAACCTCGCGCATGAGCAGGCGCAGGGCGACGTCGTCGTCCACCACCAGCACGGTGGGCGGCGGAGAGGCGGGGTGCGGCCTGGTCATAGCGCCTCCGCCAGGGTCTCCCCCTCCAGGGCGATTGCCACGCGCAGATACTCCTGTTCCGCCTGTTCTAGCAGCGGCTCGGCGCCCACCAGGCTGCCGCTCCGCGCCAATCCCTCCAGCTCCCTGCTCAGGTCCGCGAGCTGCGTGGCCCCGAGGTTGGCGCTGCTGGACTTCAGGCTATGGGCGGCACGCCGCAAGGCGTCGCCGTCCCCCTGGGCCAGGGCCTCGCGCAGCTCCCGCAGCCGGGTGGGCGAAGTCTCCAGGTAGAGGGAGATGACCTTGCGCAGCATACCGGCCCGGCCAGAACGCTCGATGGCGCGGATCGCCTCCAGGGGTGCGGGGTCCAGCACCGCACCGTCGGCCCTCAAGGCATTCCCCTCACTGTGCAGAGGAACGCCGCAAGGCGCCTCCGCGGCAACACTTTGGCCATCGAGCCAGCGGTCGACGATCGCGCTCAGCGCCTCCTTGGTGAACGGCTTGCTCAGGTAGTCGTCCATGCCGTGGGCGAGGCAATTCTCCCGGTCTCCCTGCAAGGCGTTGGCGGTGAGGGCGATGATCGGTACCCGCTTCCTGGAGGGCGCGCGCCCTTCAAGCTCGCGGATCGCCGCGGCCGCTGCGAAGCCGTCCATCTCCGGCATCTGGCAGTCCATGAGCACCAGGTCGTAGCTCCCCCGCGCCATGGCGTCCAGGGCCTCCCGGCCATGGTTGGCGACCTGGACGCGGTGCCCCAGCTCCTCCAGCATGCCCAGGGCCACCTCCTGATTGACCGGATTGTCCTCCGCGAGGAGGACGCGGGCCCTGTGCCGGGCTGGGCGTGGCGTCGCGGCATTCTGAGCAGACGCTCGTAACGGAGCCCCCGCACGGGTCATCGCCACCAGGCAGTCGTAGAGCTGGGATTGACGCACCGGCTTGGTGAGCATCAGGCGAATTCCCTTTTGGCGCAGCTCATCGGCCGTGCAATCGAGGATCGCGGAGGTCAGCATGAGCAACCGCACGGGGGCGATCACCGGGTCGGCGGTGATGGCTTGCGCCAGTTGCAGGCCATCCATGCCAGGCATGTGCATATCGAGGATCGCCACATCGATGGGCGTGCCACGGACCGCCGCCGCCCGCAGCGCGGCCAGGGCCTCGATACCGCCTGCGACACTGGCATCGGCCACGCCCCAGGAGCTGAGCTGATGGTGGAGGATGCTGCGATTGGTCTCGTTGTCGTCGACGATCAGGACGCGCAGCCCCTGCATCTCGACCCCCGTCCGAGCCCCCGCCTCGCGCATCGTGGGCAGCCACACCAGCGGCACGGAGAACCAGAAGGTCGAGCCGGCGCCGGGGGTGCTGCGCACCCCGATGTCCCCACCCATGAGCTCGACGAGCTGCTTGCAGATCGAGAGCCCAAGCCCGGTGCCGCCATATTGGCGCGTGGTGGAGCCATCGGCCTGGGCAAACGACTCGAAGACCTTGGCCTGGAGGTCCGGGGGGATGCCGATCCCCGTATCGGCGACCTCGAACAGGAAGAGCGCCCCTTCACTACCCGTCTCCGCGACCCGCAGGCGCACGACGACCTCGCCTGCGCGGGTGAACTTGATGGCGTTACTGATCAAGTTCGTCATGATCTGGCGCACGCGCGGGGCGTCGCCGTTCACCCACAGGGGGCCTCCCTCGGGGAGGTCGCAGATCAGTTCCAAACCCTTTCTCTGGGCGCCCTCGGCCAAGAGCTCCGCGACGTCTTCCACGGTCTCCCGGAGATCGAACTCCAACATCTCCAGGTGCATCTTGCCCGCCTCGATCTTGGAGAAGTCGAGGATGTCGTTGATGATGTTGAGCAGGGCCTCGCCGGATCGGTGGGCCGATGCGACAAAGCGCCGCTGCCGCTCCTCGAGGTTCGTGCCGAGCAACAGCTCGGTCATGCCGAGCACGCCGTTCATCGGTGTGCGGATCTCGTGGCTCATGTTGGCCAGGAACTGGGATTTGGCGCGACTCGCCGCCTCGGCCACCTCCTTGGCCTCCTGAAGCTCGCGGGTTCGCTCCGCGACCCTCTCCTCCAGCGAGGTCTGGTACTCTTCCACCTCCCGCCGGTAGCGACGCAGCCGTCCCAGCATGGTACCGAAGGCGTCGGCGAGCTCGCCGATCTCGTCGCGGCTCGCGACCTCGATGTGCTGGTCGAAATCGCCCTTGGCGATGCCCCGGGTGATGCCGACCAGGCGGTGAATCGGCGCGGCGATGCGGCGCGTGACGGCGATCGTGACGGCGATCCCGAACAGGACGATGACCGCCGTGAAGAGCACCGTCGAGCGCAGGTAGGCGGCCAGGTCCTGCCGTAGGCTACGGTCGCTTATGGCGAGCCGCAGGAAGCCGATGGTGCTCGCCTGCGGCTCCGCACCACCGCCGTCGAGCCATAGATCCTCTGGCAGGCCGGTACCCTTGCTGGTGACAGGCGCGAGGATGTCGATGACGCGGGAGCCATCCGCACGGCGCCGGAATTCCGTCACGAGCACGTCGGCATCCGGCGCCGGGGCGGCCACCGCCGCTGGCGCGACGGCACCCTCGCTCACCGGCGCGCCACGGCTCGCCAGCACCCCCATGTCGCGATCGAACACCGCGGCATAGACGACATCGGGGTCCATCGATAGGCTGGCCACGACCTGATTCAGGACCTCGTCGTTCTGGGTATAGACGGCGTAGTCCGCGTTCTGGGCCATGATCATCGCGGTCTGGACACCGTGCTGGACGAGCAGGCGGTGGCGCTTGATCATCTCGTGGCGGATCACGAAGGAGGCCAGGCCGGCGGAGGTGGCCACGATCACGAGGATCGTCAGGAGGTTGAACTTGGCGATCAGACTCGAGCGCCGTGATCTGTTCATGGCGAACGTCCCTCTACTCGAACACCTCGTGGGCCCCACGCACCACCTCTTCGGAAAATTCGATCTTCATCTGCTGGGCGGTCTTCAAGTTGAGGGCGTAGAGCACGCGGCGAGGCGAGGCTGGGGGGAGGTCGGCCGCCGCCGTCCCGCGCAGCAGCTTGCCGGCCAGCTCCCCGCATTGCGCGCCGATGTCCTGGTAGTCCCAGGTCAGGCAGAACAGCGCCCCGGCCTTGACCCAGGCGGTGGACGCCCCGACGAAGGGGATGCGATTGCGGAACGAAAACAGCAGGATCGGCCGCGCCGCCTCGGGAGAGAGGACGACGCGGTCGGGCATCCCCCACAACACGTCGATGGTCCGGGAGAGGCTGTTCAGCGCCCCGGGCAGGGCCTGGGGTGAACCCACCTCGCGCGCCACCAGCTCCATGCCCATGCCGTTCACAGCCGCCGCAGCGGCCCGTACCCGGGCCTCATTTTGTTCGGGGTTGTACAGCACGCCGACCCGCTTGCAGCGCGGTAACAGGCGGCGCATCCACTCGAGGGAGGTCGCGGGGGGGAATTCCAGGGCCACGCCCGTGGCATTGACGGCACCCCGCACCTCGGAGCCGTCGAGGATCAGGCCCGCGACCACCGGCGGGGAGTCGGCCGTGAGTCCCATGGCCACGCGGGTCGCCGGGGAGCCCAGGGCGAAGATCAAGGTGGGGGTGGCCCGCTCGCCGCCCGGGCTGGACGATGGCGGATCGGCGCCGCCGCGCTCAATGGTCTGGACGGCGAGGTGGGCGCCGATCCCCTGCTTTTGCAGATAGGCAGTGAAACCGGCCAGGGCCTGGCGGTAGGGCGGCTCATCCCGGCTCAACAGGACGGTGATCTCCGGGGCCGGAGGCGACGCCGTGGAGACCGTGGCCCGCCACCCCAAGAAGAGGAGCGCGACCACGGCCACGCCAAGGGGTGCGGTGACGACATGAACATTCACGTTGCGAGAGCAGGGTTAGAATGCGTAAGCCACCTTGAAACGGAAGGACCGGCCATCCTGCTCGATGGCATCCTGCGCCAGCTCATCGGAGACGGGGTCGGAGTACTCTTTGTCGAGGAGGTTGTAGACGCTGGCGGAGAACTGCAGCCCCGCGATCCACTCACGGCTAAATAGGGTGAGGTTGGCCACGGCGAAGTCGCCCGCCTGGGTACCCTTGGTGGTGGTTCGCTCGCTCGTGTACTGCACCTCCACGTCGCTGAACAGCCGTTCGGGCACCACCGGGATGATGACGTTGAGCTTCGCCAGGTGCTGGGGGGAATTGGTGAGCCGCTTGCCCGTGGCGTCGTTCTCCGTCTCCTGGTAGGTGTAGCTCACGCGCCCCTCCAGCCCGCTGTGCCACTTGCCTTCCAGCTCTAGCTCCACGCCGTTGGCGGTGACCTCGTCGAGGTTGCGAAACACCAGCAGCTCGTCTGCGGGGTCGAGCTGCAGGTCGATGAGGTCCTCGATCTTGTAATGGAAGACCGACGCCACTCCCCGGAGGTGATCCCCCAGATAGCGCTCGACCACCGCCTCGGTGGTCGCGATCCTCTCGGGGTCGAGGTCCGGATTGGGCTTAATCCGGAAACCGTCGGTGTAGTAGAACTCGTAGGCGTTCGGGGCGCGGAACGCGGTGCCGTAGAGCAGCTTGAGGGAGGTCTTGTCATCGGGGTTGTAGATCAGGGCGAGGCGCGGGTTGGTGGTGACGCCGAAGGTGTCGTAATGGTCGTAGCGCATACCCGCGTTCAGGATGAAGTGCTCCCAGAAGGAAAACTCGTCCTGGAGAAACACCGCCCAGTTGTCGGAGGCCCGCCGGTCGTCCAGGTACACCTCCAGATCGAAGTTCTTCTGATCTTGCTTGGTGTTGCCGCGATAGTCGCCGCCGACGATGAGGCGGTGGCTGTCCCACAAGAGCCGCGTCACCTGCACCTCGCCGCGCCACCACTCGCCGCGGCCCGAATCCTTGTTGATCACCAGGTCGGGCGGGTCCCCCGCCTCGGCCCAGTCGTAGGTGTAGTCGCCCGAGTACCAGTAGTCGTCGTAGGAGAGGCGGGCGAGGACCGACGTCTGCGCGTCGAAGCTGTGCTCGTACTTCAGGTCCACGTACCAGATCGTGTCGCTGATGGTGCTCCACGGATCGTTGAAGTACGTGCCGTACGAGCCGGTGGGGATGGTCTTGTCCCGGTCCGAGTAGACGGTCTGCAGGGTGAAGTCGTGCCAGATCAGCTCGCCGAAGAGCTTCACCGTCTCCACGTCGTCCGCGTCCTCGGCGATGCCGTGGTTCGTGGCCGGGTCGTCGAACTCTCGGTAGAAGAGGCGGTGGTTGCCGTCGCTCGTGAAATAGGTGGCGGAGAACAGGTACTCGAGGCCGTTGTCCAGGCGGTCGCCGTAGGTGATGCGCGGGATATAGGTGTCGTGGCTGCCTGCCCCCCCCGCGACCTCCACGGTCTGGTAGTCGCGACCCTTCTTGGTGATGACGTTGATCACGGCGAAGAAGGCGCTCGTCCCATACAGCGACGAGCTTGGCCCGCGGATGATCTCGACCCGATCGATGAGGTCCACGTCGAGAGAGAACTCCAAGCCCACCAAGGCGGAGTCGTAGACGTTTTCGTTGGTGCGGTGGCCGTCGATGAGCAGCAGCACCCGGGTGTTGTAGTCGCCGGGACGGCCGAAACCGCGCACCCCGAGGTAAGTGTAGGCGCGATCGTTGCTGGTGTAGAACCCGCGCACGCTGCGCAGGATCTCGGCCAGGGTGCGGTAGCCGTACTTGGCGATCTCGTCGGCGGTGATGATGGTGATCGACGCCGGGGCCTCGGTCACCTTCTGCTCGTACTTGGAGGCGCCGTAGACCGAGGGGATGTCCGCGAACAGCAGCTCCTCCTCGGTCAGGCCGGTTTCCGCGGTTGCCACGTCGGGGGTCGCGGCGTCCCACTCCCCCTGCGCCATGGCCGGGGCGCAGAGACCTAGGGTGACCGGCAGTAATGCGATGGACGACCAGACCGTTCGCCACAGACCGACACAGTCCATTCCTCTCACCTCACACACTCGGGTCGGCAGATGCCAGCCCCCGGCGAGCGATCCGAGGGGCGGCCGTGGATCCCCCGAGTTATCGGTGAGTCGCCGCGTGAGCTGAATCGCCCCACCCCGCACCGACGCCGGCAGGGGGTGCACCGCCCGCGATCGCCGCCGGAGCGCCAGGCGCGGGTAGAGTTGCGCGGGGCCGGGATTCTCCCCGGCCGCGGCTCCGACCGGCGACGCGTGGCTTACGCCAGATCGAAGAGCAGCACCTCGGCCGCTTCCTGGACCGCCACGGTGAGCCGGCGCTCGTCACTCAGGGCGGCGCCGTCGCCGGCCGCCAGGAGGTGGCCGTTGGCGTCGATCCTGCCCCGCGCCACCTGGAGCCAGCCGTGGCGGCCGTTCGCGAACCGGTGCGCCACCGCCGTCCCCGCCGCGAGGCGGGCGGCGTAGAGGCGCACGTCCTGGTGGACGGTGACCGACTGGTCGCGGCCGTCGCCGCTGGCGAGCACGCGTAGCTGCGGGTGGCCCTGATCGAGCAGGAAGGAGCGTTGCTCGTAGCCCGGGGCGATGCCCAGAGCCGCCGGCCGGATCCAAATCTGGAGGAGGTGGGTGGCGGTGGTGGACGAGGGGTTGTGCTCGCTGTGGGTGACGCCGGTGCCGGCGCTCATCCGCTGCACCTCACCGGGGCGGATCACCGAGCCGTTACCCATACTGTCGCGGTGCTCCAGCTCCCCCTCTAGCAGATAGGTGATGATTTCCATGTCCCGGTGCGGGTGGGTGCCGAACCCCTGCCCCGCCGCGACCCGGTCCTCGTTGATCACCCGTAGGGCACGGAAGCCCATGTGCGCCGGATCGTGGTAATCGGCGAAGGAAAAGGTGTGATAGGTGTCGAGCCAACCGTGGTTGGCGTGGCCGCGCTCGGCACTCCTGCGTACGTTGATCATGGCGATCTCCTGTGCCGGCGCGCTCCCATCGGCGCCCTGGCAGGGGGTGGAACAACGGCCCACGGTGAATTCGGATGTTCCATTACACGCCCATTCCGCCGGCTCCTAAAGGCCGGAGGCGGGTCGGCGACCGTGGATCCGATGACATCCCCGCGAGACCGCGGCCGGCGGGAGAATAGCGCTTGACCCTCCGCGCACGCCGATGGGGCGTCGACATCCGGCCGGGGGCCGCCCACACTCGGGGAGCGTCGTGCCCCCGGGACGGCGCCCCGAGGACGCGATGGCCACGACTCCCCGCCCCCCATCTCGCCTAGCCCGCATTTCTCACCATGAATCCGCTGCGCCCGCGCAACCCCCCGCATCTCCTGGCCGAGTCCTCGTCCGTGGTAGGAGCCGATTCTATCGGCGACCCCAATGTGGCAAGTCGCCGAAGGGATTCGGCTCCTACCGCGGGCCACCCAGGATCTACGCGCGTTTGCACGGTCTCGCCACGATCCCTGGTGAGAAATGCGGGCTAGCCGCCTGGCTCTTCCACCGCAGCGAGGATGCCCCGGCCCTCCGCGCGGTCCTCCAGGGCGAGGAGGCGGTCGGATGACGGCCCTCGCCCTGCTCCATGAAGGCCTCGAGCGCGGTCTGTTCTCCGCGACCCAGCTCCGGGTTCACGACGGGCGGCGACCACGCCTCCACCTCGCCGCCGGACGACTCGCGGGACACGGCTCTGCCCCCACCACCACGGCGACCCGCTTCGACCTCGCCTCGCTCACCAAGGGGCTGGCGACGGCCGTGTGCGTCGCCCGCCTCGTGGCCGACGGCGAGCTGCGCTGGGAGACGCCCGCCGCCGCCCTCCTGCCGGCCCTCAAGCGTGGCCGCCACCGGGAGATCACGGTCGAGAACCTCCTCGCCCACACCGCCGGCCTGCCGTGGTGGGCGCCCCTGTTTGAGGGCCACCCGGACCATCAACCGGTGGCGGCCGGTGGCGGCCCACCGCCGCCGGTATGGCGGCCGGCGACGGTGGCGATGGTCGCGGCGGTGAACTTGGAGGCGCGGCCCGGTGAGCGGTTCTGCTACTCCGACCTCGGCTACCTCCTCCTCGGGGAGGTGATCGAGCAGGCGGCGACCCTGCCGCTGGACAGTTGCCTGGCCGAGTGGATCACGACCCCCCTCGGTCTCACCGGCACCCTGGGTTTTCGCCCCAGCGTCCCCGGCGCCCCGGGCTGGCAAGAGTGCGCCGCCACCGAGACGTGCCGCTGGCGGGAGCGCACCCTGCAGGGCGAGGTGCACGACGAGAACGCCTGGGCCATGGGCGGCGTGGCCGGCCACGCCGGCCTGTTCGGCACCGCCGCCGCCGTGGACGGGGTGGTGGAACGGCTCCTCGCCTGCTACCACGGCGAGGACGACTGGCTGCCTACCGACACCGTCCGCGACCTCTTCGCGGTGCCCGCCGGGGCACCGCCGGACGCCTGGTGCCGCGGCTTCGACCGGCCCAGCCCCGCGGGCTCCCAGGCGGGGACCCTACTTTCCACCGCGACCGGCCGCGGCCTCCTCGGCTTCACCGGCTGCTCGGTGTGGCTCGACCTCGCCAGCCGCGGCCGGGTGGTCCTCCTCACCAACCGCGTCCACGGCGGCCGGGAGGAGCGCGGCTTCGGGACCTTCCGCCCCGACCTCCACGACCGCGTGTTCGCCCTCCTGGCGCACGGCGGCGAGTTGGACGACGCAGAGACGACGGCGTGACTGAACCCGGGAGGCCGTCATCATGAGTTTCCACCCACCATGCGCCAAACGGTGGTATGGGTAGCGCAAGGTGCCGCTTCCATCTAATGGAAGGCAGGAAATTCAGGAATGCAGGAAGGGCAAAGCGAACCCACGGGCTGGGGGCAGTGATTCCTGCCTTCCGGCCCTCTTCCTGCATTCCTTAGAAGAAACTGCTTGTCCCCCCGGCTCAGGAACGCCGGGACAACGAGGTGCAAGTGGAATCACGAAAAGGGGAGGGGCCGCCAGTTTGTCGACCATCGTGGCGGCCCGTACGATGCGTCCCCTGCCTTCGCCCGAGGAGACCATGGCCCTGATCCAGCCCTTTCGCGCCCTGCGCGCCGATGCCGGCCGCGCCGCACAGGTCGCCGCGCCGCCGTACGACGTCCTCGACACGGAAGAGGCGCGTGCCCTGGCGGCGGACAACGCCGCCAGCTTCCTGCACGTCTCCAAACCGGAGATCGATCTCCCGGCCGGTACCGACCCATACGCCGCCGAGGTGTACGCCAAGGGGCGGGAGAACCTCGACCGGCTGGTGGCGGATGAGCTGTTGCTCCGGGAGGAGACGCCGTGCCTGTACCTCTACCGCCAGGTGATGGGCAGCCACGCCCAGGTCGGTCTAGTGGCGGCGGTGAGCGTCGATGCCTACCTGGCGGACCGGATCAAGAAGCACGAGCACACCCGGCCGGCGAAGGAGGACGACCGTCTTCGCCACTGCCACGCGCTGAACGCCCACTCCGGGCCGGTGTTCCTCACCTACCGCCATGACCCCACGATCGACGCCCAGGTGGCGGCCCTGACCCATGCCCCCCCGACCATCGACCTCACCGCCGCGGACGGCGTGCGCCACACGGTATGGGTAGTCGACTCGCCGGCGGCGATCGCGCCCCTGGTTGCCGCCTGCGAGGGTCTGTCCGCCCTGTACGTGGCGGACGGCCACCACCGCTCCGCCGCCGCCGTGCGCCTCTGCCAGGAACGCCGGGCGGCACACCCGGCGTACACCGGCGAGGAACCGTTCAACCGCTTCCTCGGGGTCCTGTTCCCCGACGATCAGATGCAGATCCTCCCCTACCATCGGGTGGTGACCGACTTCGGCGAGCTGTCACCGGGGGAGTTCCTCGCGGGCCTGCGCGACCGGTTCGAGGTCACGCCCAGCCGCGCGCCGGTCCAGCCGGAGGGGCCGGGCGTCTTTGGCCTCTACACCGGCGGCGGCTGGCTGCGCCTGACCCTCGATCCGGCGCGAATACCGGCGGACGATCCCGTCGCACGCCTCGACGTGAGCCTGCTGGCGGAGAATTGCCTTGCCCCCCTGCTGGCCATCCAAGACCCACGCACGGACCCGCGCATCGACTTCGTCGGCGGCATCCGTGGCCTCGCCGAGCTGGAGCGGCTGGTGGACGGCGGCCGGTTCGCCGCCGCCTTCTCCCTCCACCCGACACGCCTCGCCGACCTGTTCGCCGTGGCCGACCGCGGCCAGGTGATGCCGCCCAAGTCGACCTGGTTCGAGCCGAAGCTCCGCGACGGCCTGGTGATCCTGCCCCTGGATTAGCGGCTCTGGGCGGCGGCCAACTGCGCGGCGGCCACCTCGCTGACCCGGCAACCCGTATTGGGATGGGTGGCACAGACGGCGGTGATCACCGCCATGTTCACCACCTCCTCCGGGGTGGGGGTGATCTGCAGCACGTTCACCGGATACGGCATCCCCGCCAGAATCGGGCCGATCGCCTCCGCGTCGGCGAGCTGGGAGAGGAGCTTGTAGGCGGCGTTGCCGGCGTCCAGGTTGGGGAAGATCAGGAGGTTGGGATTCTCGGTGAGGGGCGAGAAGGGGAAGTTGTTGTGCCGCTTCACCCAGTACACCGCGGTGTCGGCCTGCATCTCGCCGTCGGCGACGATATCCGGCCGGGCGGCACGGAACATCTCGGCGGCGCGCCGCACCTTCTCGGTCTGCGGGTGGCGCACCGAGCCGAAGTCCGAGAACGAGATGAAGGCGACCCGCGGCGTGATGAACAACGACTCCATGAGGTTCGCGGCGGCGCAGGCGATCTGGGCGAGCTGCTCGGCGGTCGGGTCGATGTGCAGGGTGGTGTCGGCCAGGAACAAAGCGCGGTTCTTGAACACCAGGCAGTAGACCCCGGCGATGCGGTGCGACCGCTCCGCCGGCGGCAGGATGGAGAGGAGCGGGCCGATCACCTCCTGGTAGTGCTGGGTCGCGCCGGTCACCATGCCGTCGGCGATCCCCTGGCGCACCATCATCATGCCGTACAGGTTGCGGTTGCGCCGCAGCCGGCGCTCCGCACCGGCGCGGGTGAGACCACGCCGCTGGTTGAGGGCGTAGATGAGATCGGCGAAGGCGTGGCGCTCGGGGGCGCTCCGCGGGTCGATGATGGTGACGTCGGTCAACTCGTAGCCGTGATCCCGGATCTGTTCCTGGATCTGCTCCTCATTGCCCAGGAGGACCGGCGTGCAGATGCGCTCTTCGAGGAGGATCTGGCAGGCGCGCAGGATTGCCGGGTCCTCGCCCTCGGGGAACACCAGGCGGGTGCCCTCGCTCTCCTGGGCGTGGCGGATCAGCGAGCGCCGCAGCTCCCGCGCCGGCCCGAGGATGCGCTCCAGTCGGTCGCGGTAGGCATCCATGTCCGGAATCTCGCGCCGCGCCGCGCCGGTCTCCATCGCCGCGCGGGCCACCGCGGGGGCGACCTTGAGCAGCACCCGGCTATCGAAGGGGGTGGGGATGATGTAGTCGGGGCCGAAGGCAAACTCCCGCCCGGGATAGGCGCGCAGCACCTCGCCGGTCACCTCCTCCTTGGCGAGGGCCGCCAGGGCGTGGACCGCGGCGTGCTTCATCTCTTCGTTGATGGTGGTGGCACGCACGTCCAGGGCCCCGCGGAAGATGTACGGGAAGCCGAGGACGTTGTTCACCTGGTTCGGGTGGTCCGAACGGCCGGTGGCGACGATGGCCTCCGGTGAGCAGCGCTTGATGTCCGCGTAAGGCATCTCCGGATCGGGATTGGCGAGGGCGAAGATGATCGGGCGCGGCGCCATGGAGCGCACCGCCTCCTCGGAAAGGATGTTGGCGACGGACACGCCGACGAAGGCATCGGCGCCGACGAGGGCTTCGGCCAGGGTCGTGAACGGCAGATCGCGCGCAAAGTGGGCCTTGTAGGGATTGAGACTCTCCAGCCGGGCGTGGGTCAGCGGCCCCTTGGAGTCGCACACCACCATGTTCTCCAGGCGCACGCCGAGGCTCAGGAAGAGGTTGGCGGTGGCGGTGGCCGCGGCCCCCGCCCCGGAGAAGACCACCGTAACGTCCGCGATGGACCGTCCCGTCAGCTCCAGGGCATTGAGGAACGCCGCAGAGGCGATGATCGCCGTGCCGTGCTGGTCGTCGTGGAAGACCGGAATCGACAGCTCCTCGCGCAGCCGCTCCTCGATGTAGAAACAGTCCGGCGCCTTGATGTCCTCCAGGTTGATCCCGCCGAAGGTCGGCTCCAGGGCCTTCACCGCCTGGACGATCGCCTCGGGCTCCGAGAGGTTGAGCTCGATGTCGAAGACGTCGATGTCGGCGAACCGTTTGAACAGGACCGCCTTGCCCTCCATCACCGGCTTGCCCGCCAGGGCGCCGATGTTGCCCAGGCCGAGCACGGCGGTGCCGTTGGAGACCACCGCCACCAGGTTGGCCCGCGCGGTGTAGTTGAAGGACTGGTCGGGATCCTTCTCGATCTCCAGACACGGCACCGCCACCCCCGGGGTGTAGGCGAGGGAGAGGTCGCGTTGCGTGGAGCACGGTTTGGTGGGGCGCACCTCGATCTTGCCGTGGCGACCGTCCCGGTGGTAGGCGAGGGCGTCCTCGTCGGACCGCGCAGGGCGCTCGGGGGAATGGGAAGACAGGGGGGCGTTGGGCGTGGGCTCGGCCATGGTGAGTCTCCAGAGCGGGTCACCGCCGACCTGCGGTGCGACCATCGGCAAGGAGTGGATACGAATGGGGCGTCATTCTGCCCCACGTCGCGGGGCGTGACCAGCGGCGTCGGCACCGGGTCGTGTCGGAGCGGGCGGGGGTTTTCTGAAGACCGCACACCGGGCACAGTGGCGATCGGGAGACCGTTCCCCATGGACCGACCCGCCATCGTCCTCCTCGACCGCGCCACCTTCGACCGGGGCGACGTCGATCTGTCCGCGATCGCGGGGCTGGGCGCCCTGACCACCTTTGCCGCATCCTCCCCGGAAGAGGTCGCGGGGCGCATCGGCGGCGCCCAGGTGGTGATCACCAACAAGGTGCGGCTCGGCGCCGCGGAGCTCGGTGCGGCGCCGCGCCTGGGGCTGATCGCCGTGGCCGCCACCGGGGTCAACAACGTCGACTTGGCGGCCGCCAAGGCCGCGGGGGTGGCGGTGGCCAACGTCGCCGGCTACTCGACCCCGGCGGTGGTGCAACACACCATCGGCGCCCTCCTCGCCCTCGCCCTCCACCTGCGAGAGTACGATCAGGCAGCGCGTGGCGGTCGCTGGCAGGCGGCCAATCAGTTCAACCTCCTCGACTGGCCGATCGTGGAGGTCGCCGGCAAGACCCTGGGCATCGTGGGGTACGGCGCCATCGGCCGTGGGGTTGCCCATGTGGCGCGGGCCCTGGGGATGAAGGTCCTGGTGGCGGCCAGCCGTGCCCGGGTCGCCTACCCGGTGGGCGAGCGCCTGCCCCTGGTCACGGTGTTGGCCAGCGCCGACGTCGTGACGGTCCACACCGCCCTGAGCACCGACACCGCCAACCTGATCGACCGGGCGGCGATCGCCCGCATGAAACCCGGCGCCTGGCTGCTCAACATGGCGCGCGGCGGGGTGGTGGACGAGGCGGCGGCGGCCGCCGCCCTGCGTGCCGGCCACCTGGGCGGCGCCGCCTTCGACGTCCTCTCTCAGGAGCCGCCGGCCGCCGGCAATCCCCTCCTCGATCCAACCCTCCCCAACCTCATCCTTACCCCACACACGGCCTGGGCGACCTGCGAAGCCCGCCAGCGGCTGATCGCCGAGCTGGCGGAGAATATCCGTGCCTATCTGGCCGGCGTCGCGCGCAATCGGGTGGTTTGACAAGCACTTGCCGCAGGCAATCCACGGCACGGGGAGGCGCTGCGAGGCCCCGACCGCGCGTGATTCCGACGGCTATGCTCTCTACTTTCTCAAAGTGAGACGGGACCGAGGATCGGACGCCGTGTCCGTGTCCCGAATTGAGACGGAATCCGCGGCGGCGACCGGCGAAACCCCGGAAATGAGATGATAAGCATTTGTTTTTATTACACATGTGAAACATGATCCCGCGCGCTGCGGCCCTTGGCACAGATCCTGCGTTCCCCGGGCTGCGATCGGGCCACGGGCCTGATGAGCAGGACTCCCACGGGCACACCGCCCCCACCCGGATCGGAACGTTTCACGCTTATGGACCGTGTGCCTTTTCTCGCCCTGCTGGTCGTCGCCATCGTGGTCAACGGGTGGCTGAGCCTAGGGGCAGAGGCGGTGGGTTGGTCCGGCACGGGGGCCCTGGTCAATGAGGTCTCCACCACGACCTCGGTCCTCCAGTACGCGATCAATGCCGTGCTGGTCACATGGGGCGTGGTCCTGGCGTGGGGGCAGGGTCGCCTGCGCCAGCGTCGGATCCTGCTCCTCGGCAGCGACGCGGATGCCGTGGCCCTGTTCAACGCGGTCCGGGAACATGGCCGGCGCCGCTTCCAGGTCGCCGGCTTCTTCGATCCCACGGCGCGCTCCAGCCGCCAGCTCGACCTGCCGGTCTGGGGGCAAGCGGAGAGCCTCACGCAGGTGGTGCGGCAGCAGCGGGTGCGGCAGGTGGTGGTTACCCGTCCCTGCGTCCACTCGGCCCTGCCGATGACGGAGTTGCTCGGCTGCCGGATGGGCGGCACGCAGGTCGTCGACTACCACGAGTTCCACGAGACGCTGTACCGCAGACTGCCGCTCACGGGGCTGCTTGCCTGCCACCTGGTGTTCGCCAACGGCTTTCACAAGGGGTGGACGACGCGGGTCGTGAAACGCGCCTGGGAGCTGCTCGTGACCGCCCTCCTCTTGCCCCTCTGCCTGCCGCTGTTCGCCGTGGTGGCGATCGCCATCAAGCTCGAGTCACCGGGACCCGTCTTCTATCGCCAAGAGCGCCTCGGCATCAACGGCCGGCCCTACACCGTGTGGAAGTTTCGCTCGATGTACGCCGACGCCGAGAAGGATGGCCCGCGCCTGGCGGTGGAGAACGACCACCGGATCACCCGCGTGGGGTACTGGCTGCGCCGCCTGCGCATCGACGAGCTGCCGCAGCTCTTGAACGTCCTGGCGGGTCACATGAGCCTCATCGGGCCGCGACCGGAGCGCTCGTGCTTCGCCGAGGAGCTGGTCAGCGAGATCCCGTTCTACGCCTACCGCACCGCGGTCAAGCCGGGCATCACCGGCTGGGCGCAGGTGAATGCCGACTACGCGATGACCCTCGACGAGCACCGCGAGAAGCTCGAGTACGACCTGTACTACATCAAGAATTTCGGATTCTGGCTCGACCTGAAGATCCTGGTGGCCACGGTCGGCGTGGTGCTCTGCGGCCGCGGCCGCTAGCCCGCAATTCACCAAGGGTCGTCGCGAGCGCGCGTAAATGGCCGTAGTTCCTGGCCGGCCCCGGTAGGAGCCAATCCCTCCTGCCTGCCGGCAGGCAGGTCGGCGACCCAGGCCCGCATGGCCTGGCGCGCGGATGGCGCGGATCGCCGGTGCAACCGGCTCCTACCCTCGTCGAGGTGGGCCAGGAGATGCGGCCTGCCTGCCGGCAGGCAGGGCAGTTGTGCAGGCGCAGCAGACCCATGGTGAGAAATGCGGGTTAACCCTGGCGCGTACGGGGATCACGGGCGCGCAGGACCCGCTCCCGCAACCATGCCGGCGCATGGCGCATGACGGCGACAAACAGCGCCGCCGGCCACGGAAAGCGTAGGATCCGGCGCCGCCGGAAAATCGCCCGCACGATGCGCCGCGCCGCGTCGTCGGCGTCGATGGCCAGCGGCAGCCGGCCGAAGGGGGCCGTCATCTCCGTATAGACCCAACCCGGCTCCACCGTCAGGACGTGGATCCCGCGGCCGCGACACGCCACACGCATCCCCTCCAGAAAGGCGGACAGGGCCGCCTTGGAGGCGCAGTAGCTGGGCGAACGCGGGGAGCCGAAATGGGCGGCGAGGCTGGAGACCCCGACCACCGAGCCGTGGGTCGCGGCGATCGCCGGCAGGCAGGGCCCTAGCCAGTAGAGCGCCCCCATCAGATTGGTCTCGATGACCCGGCCGGCGACCTCCACGTCGAAGGCGGTGAAGTCGGTCATCCCTCCGACCCCGGCATTGAGGACCAGCAGATCCAGGCGCCCCCATCGCTCCAGGGACGCGGCGGCGGCGGCCTCCACCGCCGGACGGTCGCGCACGTCGCACTCCACGGCGAGCACGTTCTCGCCGCCCCCGAGCTCTTCCGCCAACCGGCGCAGCCGCTCCCCGCGCCGCGCCACCAGGGTGAGGCCGTAGCCGGCCTCGGCGAGCCGCCGCGCCAGGGCCGCGCCGATCCCGGACGAGGCCCCGGTGATCAGGGCGATGCGGCGCGCAGCCCCACCGCTGCCATCCCGCCCGGGTGAGCCCATCACCCTGCCCCTTCCGGGAAGGCGACCACCGAGGCCACGTCCGGGGCGCCGGTGACGAGCATCACCAGCCGGTCGACGCCCAGGGCGATGCCCGCGCACGGCGGCAGGCCCGACTCCAGGGCGGCCATGAACGCCTCGTCGATCGGGTAGACCTCGGCGCCGCGGGCACGGCGCTCCTCCTGCCAGGCCACAAAGCGGCGGCGCTGTTCCACCGCGTCGGTGAGCTCGTCGAAGGCGTTGGCCAGCTCGACGCCCGCGACGTACAGCTCGCAGCGCTCCGCCACCGGCCATCCGGGATCCTCCCGCACCCGCGCCAGGGCCGCCTGGGAGGCGGGGAACTCGGTGAGGAAGCACGGGCCCGCCAGACCGAGGTGGGGCTCGACCCGATCCACGAACAGGCGGGCGAGGAGGGTGTCCCGGTCGTCATCGTCGGCCGTGTGGAGACCGAGGCGGTCGAGCGCCGCGCGCAGCGGCGCCACACCCCCCGCCGCCGGGAAGTCCGCGGGGTCGATCCCGGTATATCTCTGGAGCGCCACGCGATAGGTGATGCGCGCGAAGGGCGCGGCGAGGGGCTGATCGCGCAGGCCCACGGCGCCGGGCAGTCCCGGCGGCTCAACGGTCGCGGCAAGCCGCCGCAGCAGGGCCTCGCAGTCATCCATCAGCGCCGGCAAACCGCTTCCGGTCCGGTACCACTCGAGGAGGGTGAACTCCGGCAGGTGGTGCCGACCCCGCTCCTCGCCGCGAAAGACTCGCCCCATCTCGTAGATGCGCTCGTAACCCGCCGCCACCAGCCGCTTGAGGTGCAGCTCGGGGCTGGTCGGGAGGTAGCGGCGCGGCTCCCCTGCCACGGAGAGTGCGACCAAGTGTGGCTCCAGTCCCGGGCACGCCACCAGCTTGGGGGTCTCCACCTCCAGGAAGCCGCGGCCGTCGAAGAAGGCCCGGATCTCCCGCAGGATGGACGCCCGGGCGACCAGGAGGGGGTGCCGGTCGCGCAGGGCGTCAGGACTATCCACCACGGGCCATCACGACCAACGGACAAGAGCAGCAACCGAACCGCAGGGCTGGTATCGATCCCCTAACCCCTAGCCCTTCGGCGAGAGCTGCCCCCGGCGCCGGCAAGAGCGGGATGCCCGGACTACTTGGCACGCTCGAGGTACTGACCGGTACGCGTATCGACTTTGATCTTCTCCCCCCGCTCCACGAACAGCGGCACCTGGACTACCGCGCCGGTCTGCAAGGTGGCGAGCTTGGTGGCGCCGGTCGCGGTGTTGCCCCTCACCCCCGGGTCCGCCTGGGTGACCTCCAGGACCACGAAGTTGGGCACTTCCACGGAGATCGCCTTGTTGTTGTGGAAGAGGATGTCGCACTCCATCTGCTCCAGGAGCCACAGGTGGGCGTCCCCCAGGTTCTCCTTGGGGACGAACACCTGCTCGTAGGTCGTGGTGTTCATGAAGTGGTAGTCGCCATCCTGCTCGTAGAGGAACCGCATGCGCACCTCTTGCAGGTCAGCCTTGCCGATCGAGTCGCCGGATTTCCACGTCCGCTCCAGGACCGCGCCGGTGGCCAGGTTCTTCAGCTTGCAGCGGGTGAAGGCGTTGCCCTTACCGGGTTTAACGAACTGGGCGTCGACGACGATGTACGGGTAGCCGTCGATCTCGACCTTCAGGCCCTTGCGCAAATCACTGCTGCTGTACATGGTGCGTTCCTTCGAGAAGACTGTGCCCGGACCCACATCCACGGGCAGCGATTGCACACCGCATCCTGGCGGTATGACATAAGGAGTTGCGCAGGGTGCCGGAGTCACCGGCCGGCTCGCAAGCGCGGACCAGTCTCCGCCCTGCGCCGCCGGTAGAGCACGACATTCGGCCGCGTAGGGCCAGGGGACGCCTTGTACGACACCGACCACGATCACCCCGCCGCGCGCGACAGCGACGAGCGCCACCCCCGGCCCGGCGATTTCGCCGACGGTCGCCAGGTCGTGCGCGCCCTCGACCTCGACCCGGACCCGGGCGCGCCGTGGCACCGGGCGGCGCGCCTCTTCCCCGTGCGCTGGCCGCGGCCCTACCTCGCGTTGGCCGCCAGCCAGGGTCCCGGCGGGCCGGTGTGGCGCATGGGCCGCCCGGAGCCCGCCGAGCTGGACGTCGAGCCAGGCGACCTGGCAGACCCGGTAGGCGAGGCCGAGCGCTCCCCGGTACCGTTCGTGATCCGCAAGCACCCGGACCGGGCGGTGTTGCTCGTCACCGGTCGCTGCCACTTCTACTGCCGCTTCTGCTTCCGCCGCGCCACGCCCGCGGGCCGTGAGCCGAACGCCGCGGACCTGAGCCGCGCGGTCGTGTACCTCGCGGCGGAGACCGCGCTGCGCGAGGTGATCCTCTCCGGCGGCGATCCCCTGGTGTGGTCCGACGGCCGTCTGGCCACCCTGGTGCGCCGCCTCGCTGCCCTGCCCCACCTGACTCACCTGCGGGTTCACACCCGCGCGCCGGTGCACTACCCGGAGCGGATCACGGACGAGCTGATTGCCGCCCTCGCGTCGCGCCTCACCCTACGCATCGTCACCCATTTCAACCACCCGTCGGAGATCGGCGCCGCGAGCCGGCAGGCCCTCGCGCTCCTGACCGGCCACGGC
The DNA here is from genome assembly GCA_036393335.1 of bacterium. GTDB lineage: Bacteria > CG2-30-53-67 > CG2-30-53-67 > CG2-30-70-394 > CG2-30-70-394 > DASWHD01. The sequence continues at coordinate 1,163 of DASWHD010000089.1, read as the reverse complement.
ATCCCGCTCCTCAACCAGACCGTCCTCCTGGCCGGCGTGAACGACGACGCCGGGACCCTCGCCGCCCTGTGCCGCCGCCTGAGCGAGCTCGGCGTACGACCCTACTATCTCCACCACCCAGACCGGGCGCCGGGCAATGCCGCATTCCGCCTGTCGATCGCCCGCGGCCGAGAGATCTTCGCCGAGCTGCGCCGCCGCCTGCCGGCTGCTGCCCTCCCCGCCTACGTCATCGACCTCCCCACGGGCCACGGCAAGGTACCGGTGGATACCTTGCGCCCCCTGGACGGCGGGCGGTACCAGTGGGACGATGGGCAGGAAACCGTGACGATCGAGGAGATTCCGGCCGCACCGTCAGCCGCCTTGGCGGCCGGACGATAAGGGGAAGTCGGCGGCCTGCTGCACCGAAGTCGCTCGCTCCCACGCCCAGAGGTTGCGTTGCCTCTGACGGAAAAACGGAATGCCATATGGGCACTCGACCGCACGCCTCACCCCGAGTCTCTCCACCGCCTCGCCGCACGCCGGTGGCACGGCGCTCCTCACGATCCCCCTGGCGCCTAGCCCGCATTTTTCACCATGGATCTGCTGCGCCCGCGCAACCGCCCGCATCTCCTAGCCGGGTCCTCGTCCGAGTCCTCGACATACTGCAAGTATGCCTGCGGGCTCGGACTTGCGGGCCGGCCAGGATCTACGCGCGTTTGCACGGTCTCGCCACGATCCCTGGTGAAAAATGCGGGCTAGGGATCGCGGCGCTGCTGTTGGCGCTGTCCGCCGCCCTCCCGGCGTGTCATACCCTGCCGGACCCCTACCTCGATCCGGAGGGCCAGGAGACGATTCACAGCGTGATCGAGTCGGCTCCCGGCCAGTGGCACGTGCTGGTGCGAGTCAACTACTTCTCGTCGGAGGAGGCGGCGGAACGCCTGCTCCGGGAGCGGGTGGCGGACCTGTGTCCCGAGGGCGACCTCGTGGTCGACAACCTGCACGTTGCCGGCGTGCCGCGCGTCGCCACGGCGGACGTGCATTGCGCCGGCGCGGAGGCGCCGGCCGCCACGCTGGGCACGGAAGACGGCGCCGTCCTCCCGGACGCTCCCTAGCCCGCATTCTCACCAGGGGTCGTGGCAAGCGCGCGCAAATGGCCGTAGATCCTGGCCGGCCCGCGGTAGGAG
>DASWHD010000088.1:0-47031 GCA_036393335.1 bacterium | reverse complement strand
CCCTTTGGGCCTGGGTCGCCGAAGGGATTCGGCTCCTACCGCGGGCCGGCCAGAATCTACGGCCGTTGGCACGGCCTCGCCACGATCCCTGGTGAGAAATGCGGGCTAGCAGTCCGACAGACTGCCAGATCGCGGAATTGGGGTCGGCGGATCCGACGAGGGGTCACGGCCGAGGTGCGGGTCAGCCGTCCACTGGCGGGGCGATGCCCAGCTCCCGGATCTTACGGCGCAGGGTGTTGCGATGGATGCCGAGGCGATCGGCGGCGATGCTGCGGTTCCAGCCGGCCGCCTGCAAAGCGGAAATGATCGTCGCTCGTTCATTCTCTACGAGAGAGCCGCCCGCGATCGGGGCCTTCTCTGGTGGGGCGCGGAACGCCGCCGGTAGGTCACCGAGGTGGATCACCCGGCCGCGGTTTAGTACCACCGCTCGCTCCAGCACATTGCGCAGCTCCCGTACGTTGCCCGGCCATGGGTAACGCAGGAAGGCCTCCAGCACCTCACGACTGACGCCGGTCACCCCGGTGTCGTTCTCGCGATTGATGCGTTCCAGGAGGTGGTCGATCAATGGCGGGATGTCGGGGCGCCGCGAGCGCAAAGGCGGCAGATGGAGCGCGACCACGTTGAGGCGGTAATAGAGGTCTTCGCGGAAGCTCCCGTCCCGGATGGCGGCTTGCAGGTCGCGATGGGTGGCGGCGATCAGCCGTACGTCCACGGCGATGGGCTCGCTGCCGCCGAGGCGTTCGATGGTGCGCTCCTGGAGGGCGCGCAGGAGCTTTACCTGTACCGCCCCCGGCAGGTCGCCGATCTCATCGAGGAACAGGGTGCCTCCATGGGCCTGCTCGAAGCGGCCAGTGTGGCGCCGCACTGCGCCGGTGAAGGCGCCGGTCTCATGGCCGAACAGCTCGCTCTCCAAGAGTGATTCGGGCAGCGCTGCGCAGTTCACTGCCACGAACGGTGCACCCACCCGTCCGGAAAGGGCATGGATTGCGCGTGCCACCACCTCCTTGCCGGTGCCGCTCTCACCGGTGATGAGCACCGTGGCGCGGCGCGGTGCGACCCGCGCCGCCTCCGACAGCACGGCGCGCATGGCCGGGCTCTCGGCCACGACGTCGGGGACGTCGGGGGTGCGGCCTGCGGCGCTGCGCAGTGCCTCCACCTCCTCCGCCAGACGGCGATGCTCGAGGGCGCGTTCCACCTGGGCGAGGAGACCGTCGAGGTTCACGGGTTTTGCGATGTAGCTGAAGGCGCCAGACTGCATCGCCGTCACCGCCTGCTCCACCGTGTCGTGGGCGGTGATCAGGAGGACCGGCAAATGAGGGCTCTCTTCGCGCACCGTGCACAGCAGCTCCTCCCCAGAGATGCCCGGCATGCGCACGTCGGTGAGCAGCAGGTCGATGCCGCCGTTCCGTACCCGCGCCAGGGCCGCCGCGCCGTCAGCCGCCTCTGCCACCCGATACCCTTCGTCGCGGAGAAAGTCTGCGAGCAGGGCGCGCTGCGCCGGCTCGTCGTCCACCACCAGGATGGTCGCCTCGGTCATAGATCACCTTCCGGCGGTGGATTCAGGACGAGGAGCGCACAGGTGCCGCCGCCGTCTCGGTCCACCAGCTCGATGGTCCCGCCATGGGCCGCGGCAATCTCGCGCACCACTGGCAGGCCAAGGCCGGTGCCACCCTGCTGGCGGGAAACGAAGGGTTCGAAGAGGCGATCGCGCTGATCGGCGGGGATCCCCGGCCCGCGGTCACAGACGACGTAGCAGATGCCACGGCCCTGCGGCGCGACGTCCACCTCCACCGCAGTATCGGCGGGCGAGACTCGTACTGCGTTGCGGATCAGATTGACCAGGGCCTGGGTCACTTTGGCGGGGTCGCACGCGGCCGTCGCCGGAGCGCGCCGCTCATCAAGGGTGATTGCGACGCCGGCCGCCGCGGCCTCCTCCTGGAGTAGCCCGACGGCGCGTCGCGCCGGCTCCGCCGGATCGCACTCCACCCGTTCGATGCGTGCCGCGCGGGTGAGGTCGAGGAAGTCCTCTACCAGGCCATCGAGACGCCGCACCTCTCCTTCGAGAATCGCCAGGAGCTCGGCGTCCTTGGTATCCCCCCGGTGGCGGCGGGCGAGGCGTTGCAGGCCCATGCCGATGGCATTGAGGGGGTTGCGCACCTCATGGGCGACCTTGCCGGCGAGTTGTTGCACGAGGGCGCGGCGCTCGCCCTCGATGACCGCGGTCTGGGCGCTGACGCGACGCCGCATTTCGAGCTGCCAGAGGGCGGCGCCTACCGCCAGGAGAAGCGCGAACACGCCGAGGGAGATCGCCACATGGTGGTACGCTTCGCGGGAGAGCTTGTGCAACGGTGCGAGCGACAGGTCGAGGACCACCAGGCCCACCTCGTCGTGCGGCAGATTGATGGGGCCACTCACGCGATAGCGGCGCTCACCATGAATGCTGACCACGCCACGTTCGTAGGCGGGGGCGGTCGGAGGACTTTCGCCGGAGCCGATGAGACGTTCCCCATCGCCGGTAAACACCGCCGCCGCCACGATCCCGGACGACGAGGTCATCCGTTCCAGCAGGGGAGCGAGGCCGATGCGCGACACGAATGCGTAGACGGTGTCCGCCGCGAGCGTGGCGACCACTGCACCCGGAGCGTCGATGCGGGTCACCACCACTCCGAACATTTGCCGTGCCCGGTTGTGGCCCTGAGTAAAGCCGACGATCAGCTCCTGCCTCTCCCCGCGCAGGATCGGGGCGGCGAGCTCGGCGGCATGCAACGCGCGCGGCTCTCGCCCGTGACTGTGGTTGATCGCCACCACCCGATTCTGGGCGTCGAGGACGATGATGCGGTGCACGCCGTGGCGGCGCGCATAGTCGATCAGCACGGCGTCGCTGAGGTCCACACCGACGCGATGCCTGGCGATGTCCCGCGCCACGTCGAGGAGGCGATCCGCCAACAGGGCCTCCACCTGGTCTGCCGCGCGGGCCGCATTTTCTGCGCCCTGCTGTACGGTGCGCAGCAGGGTCTGCCCCTGGGCCTCGAGGAGGCGGATCAGGTTGGTGCGCTCGCGCTGCAGGTCGAGGAAGCCATTGCCCGCCACGAGGAAGAACAGGGCAGTGAGGGCCGCTGCACCGAGGAGCCAGCCGTGTGCTCCCTGCTGGCGGCGGGGCAGTGATGGTGAAGGGGCTGACGTACGCATGGAATCGCCGGTGGCCAGAACGTGGCTGCCACCGGCATCCATTTTAATCCTCCGAGTCGGATTCGCTCGTCCCATACGGGGTGATGGCGGCTGCCACGCCGCCTCCCTCGCCACGGATCTCGGGGTGGCGGATCATGCCACCGGCCTTACCGGTCCAGGCCATCGCGCCAGAGGTGGCGACCGACGCGACGAGCAACGTCGCGAGCAACGAGACGGGCAACGGGCCTTCCCGGCGCCAGGCCACGCCCAGCACCACCAAGGCGCCAAGGGCCGTGGCGACGGCGAGCCCGGCGGCGACCTCGGCGCGTTCTTCGTGGGGTTCGATCAGGGACTCGGCGGTGCCCGGCAGGTGCTCGACCATCTCCTCAGCCGGTTCGCCGGTCTGCAGGGCGGCAAGGGCACCGACACCGGTGAGGACGAGGGTGAGGGCCGCGGCGAGGATGAGGCCGCGATCGCTACGGCGCCAGAGGATTAGGGCGACCAGGGGCAGGGAGAGGCAGGCCCCGATGATAGGCAAGTGGTTGATCACGAGGTGCAGGTGAGCCGCATTCATGAGGGGCCTCCGGAGGAAGTGACAGGAAGACGATGCCCCGATCGCCACGGGCGAGAGGGGTGTGATCGCCCTGCTTCAATTTATATGCCAGCGGCGGTTCTCCCAGAGGGGTGCTCAATCGACTGTTTTTTCGAGGCCTTCGTCAGCGCGGCACAGGGTAGCCGTGCATCAATCCGGTGCGCTGCACCACAATGGTGCATTCGGCCTAGCGCGGGCGGCGGAGCAACCGACTGATTTTGTGGTATCTGCGTGGGCACGACGGCTGGCACGCCAGGTGCAGCAGGCAGCGCAGCGGCAGCAATGGGGCTGCCAAGAACAGCGGAGGTGAGTCATGAAGACGACCTGGACCAAGAGATTTCTCGCCGGTATGGGGACCGCCGCTCTCGCGCTGGCGCTTGTCCCCGCCGCGAGTTGGGCCACGGACTACTCCTCCTACTCCACCGATGATCTCATGGCGATGCGCGGCAGGCTGCGCAATGTGCCGGCGGAAGAACGGGAGCAGTTCCAAACGGAGGTCCATAAGCGGGTCCAGCAGATGTCTCCAGAGGAACTGGCCGAGTACGGCTTTGGGCCGCGGCCCGGCATGGGCTCGGGTGCGCTCAGCCGGCCGGGACCGGGTGGTGGACCCGTCGCCGATGATGACTTGGACGTTCTGGGCCCCGGCTACGGTGACGGCACCCGGCCGCGACCCCAGGACGGCACCGGCCTCGGCCCCGGGGATGGCACCCGGCCACGGCCGATGGACGGTAGCGGATTCGGCGCCGGCAGCGCTGGACCCGGCGGCGGCCGCGGCGGTGGGCCCCGCCGGTGATGGCGGTCATTGATCGCTGAGGCGGGGGGCTCTCCGTCGCCCGCCTCGTTCACCTGCCAACGTTAGGAACTCAACGATGCTCGATACACAAGCCAAGGTCCCACTGCGGGTGATGGTCCTGGCGGCGGTGCTGGTGCTGGCCGCGGGAGACGGCGTGGCGATGCCCGGCCGCGGCCCGTGCGGCACTGATTGGAACGACCAGGTCACCATCACGGGTACGGTGGTGATTTCCGGAGAGAATCGACGATGACGAGCCCACGCGGCATGAGCTTCCCCTCCTCCGTGCTCGTGCCGCGTGCCACCCACCCGGGTGAGCGAGATCGCCGTGGTGTCCCCTCCCCACCGCGGCGACCCTTCCTGGACGGGTGACCCCGCCGGGGGGCGAATGCCCCCCGGCGGTTTATTTCTCCGTCGGGCCCAGCTCGCTTCGCCCGGCCTCCGGCGGGGCGAGGCTCGGCGTGATGAGTCGTGATCGCCCACGTACTCTCGGTGGGAAGGGATCGACGAGGGAACGATGGCGAGAATCTTGATCGCTGGTTGCGGCGCCGTCGGTAGCCGCCTGGGTCTCATGTTGACGGCGGACGGGCACGAGGTGTGGGGGCTGCGGCGCCAGGTCGACGCCGTGCCGGCCCCATTGTGGCCCCTAGCGGCAGACCTACGCGATCGCGTCTCTCTGATTTGCCTCCCCGAGGGGCTCGATTACATCTTCTACACCGCTTCCGCCGGGCGCTTCGACGAGGCGGCGTACCGGGCCGCCTACGTGGATGGGCTGCACAACTTGATCGAGGTGCTCCGCGCTGGCGAACAGGAGCCGCGACGGCTCGTCTTCACCTCCAGCACCGGCGTGTATGGCCAGACCGATGGTGAATGGGTGGACGAGGACTCCCCCACCGAGCCGCCGGGGTTCAGCGGGCGGTGCCTCTTGGAGGGCGAGCGGTTGTTGCTGGGTGGGCCGTACCCGGCGACCGTGGTGCGCCTGGCGGGGCTCTACGGTCCAGGGCCCGGGCGCCTGCTCGACTTGGTGCGCCAGGGACAGGCGGTGTGCCCATCCGGGCCGCCACGCTATACCAATCGCATCCACCGGGACGATGCGGCGAGTGCTCTGCGCCACCTCATGGGCCTTGAGAACCCGGCTCCGATCTACGTGGGGGTCGACAATGAACCCGCCGAGCTGGGCACGGTCTACCGATGGTTGGCCAACAGGCTCGGGGTCCCGGAGCCTCGGGGTGGCACCGCCGGGGAGGGGTTGCGTCCTCAGGGGGGCAACAAGCGGTGCCGCAATCGCCGCCTCCTGGCCACCGGCTTCACGCTTCGTTATCCCACGTATCGCGAGGGATACGGGGCGATCCTCGCCCCGGCGAGGGGGTGAAGCCCCTGAGCAGCCATCGGATTACGGCTACGCCCTCCGCATGCCGCTGGGACGCAGTCAGGCGGGATACTTGTCTGTGATGTAATTGATGAGCTGCTGTAGTTCGAACACGTGGCCGCGCGTGACCCAGCGGGTGAGGTCACCGATGGAGATCATTCCCGTCACCCGATCTTGCTCGACGACCGGCAAATGGCGGCAGCGCTTCTCCGTCACGATGGCCATCGCCTCTTCCACTGTGGTTGTGGGAGTGACGACGATGACTTCACGGGTCATGACGTCGCCGACCAACGTGGATGCGGGAGGGAGCCCCGGAGTCACCACACGCCGTAGGACGTCGCGCTCGGTGAAGATTCCGACCGGCTCCCCTTGCTCCACAACCAACACCGCGCCGAGGCGATGGGCATTCATGGCGTTGACCGCGTCCACCACGGTGGTGTCCGGGGCGACGGAGTGGACGACGCGCCCCTTCTCTTCGAGGAGCATCCAGAGAGGGTCTTTCATGGGGACTGCCTCCAAGGCGAATTTTTTTCAGTATAACACTATATGAATCACCTTTTCGAGCCGAGTGTAGTCTCGCCCAAAGACGTATGAAGGGTCGTCGTGAGGATGGGGACCGGTGCACGTGGCGTTGGTGTGGATGAGAAGCTATGACTACTTACCGTGGGGGTCGAGTTTGGGTCTGGTTGCTTCTCGTGGCAACCCTGGGTTGCAGCCCGTCCGACGTCACGGTGGAGGAGCGCACCGCCGACGGTTGGCAACCGGTGGCCTACCGGCTGGCATCGATGGAGAGCCGCCGCGACGGTTACGTGACGGTGTCGAACTTTCGCCTGATCAGCGATAAGGGTGCGGAGCTACGGCTGGTGCTCAACGTCGCCGTCAATCCCACCGCTCGCCTGGAGAGCGGCAACTGGAGCGTTACGGCTTCGGACGGGGAAGCGGCCGGCGCAGTGATGCCGATCCAGGTGGAGTTCCTCGGCGGCCAGGGAAGCGGCGCCAGCGTCGGCGGGCGCTTCCTGCTTGAGGAAGGCGGTAAGGCGCGATATCGGGTCCACCTGCCGCCCACGGTGTCGACACCGGCCTACAGATAGGGGATCCGGCGCACTACCGCACCCGCCACGCCTCTTTGACTGCGCGGGAGACCGCCGCTAGTCTCAAAGGAAACCAAATCAATCGTGTAAATTGCCTGGAGGCCGTCATGACACACGTAGATCTCACGGATGTGTTGGTCCACATCGACGAGACCCTGGGACACGATCGGCTCAAGGACCTGGAAGGGGTGATCCGTAGCGACCCCGGTGTGATCGCCGTCGGCTTTCGCGACGACAAGCCCCACCTGATGGTCGTGCAGTATGACCCGGAGCTGACCCAGGCGACCCGCATCCTCCATCGGGTTACCGACCAGGGGGTCCATGCCGAGCTGATCGGCATGTAGGGCCCTCGGTGACCGGCTAGACGGCGCCCGCGACCACGCCCCCAGCCCGAGGGGACCCCCGGCCGCGCCAGTATGAGCGGAGACCGGCGGTTGGGTCTTTACGCCGCATCTGCGCGGCGTTTCAATCGCCGCCAACGATGGCCGGCGGGGTTGGCCAGGAGGGTGGAGATGAATCGGCGAAGGATGATGGCAGGGCTCGTGGTGGGATCGGTGCTGGCGGTGCTCGCGCCGTCGATGGTGGCGGCCGGGGAGGGTCAGGAAAGGCCACCGCGCCTCGCGGTGCACGGTGAGGCGGTGCTCGAGGTGCCGGCCGATCAACTGCGCCTCAACGTGGGCGTGGTCACGGATGGGGCGGCGGCGCAGGAGGCCCTCGATCACAACACCGCAAAGATGAAGCAGGTGGTACGCGCCCTGGCCGCGGCTGGATTGAGCGAGGATGACTACGAGACCGGCCAATTTGAGATCCAACCCCAGTGGTCCCCGCGGCCGCGGAACCCGGTCGCGGACGACTGGCGTCCGCACATCGTCGGCTACACGGTAACCAATCGGGTGCGGGTCAAGACCTCCAAGATCGACCTGGCCGGCAAGCTGATCGGCGCCGCTAGCGACGCGGGCGCCAACACCGTGGACTCGATCGTCTTCGACCTCGCCGATCCGCGCCGCCACCGCGGTGCCGCCATCGCCGCGGCGGCGGCCAATGCGATCGCCGATGCTCGGGCCCTGGCGGCGGCCTCCTCCGTGCGCCTGGTGGGCGTCCTCTCCCTCGGCCTGGATGAGGCCGCCGCCGTGCCGCGACCCGTACGGCCGGCTATGATGGCCGAGGCCATGGACCTGAAGATTGCGGCGGCCGTGCCGCCGATCACCCCGGGGGACGTGACGGTGCACGCGAGCGTGCAGGTGGTCTACGAGATCGCCGAGGCGCAGCCGTAAACGCCCCTTGCCTACTGGTGCCTGAGCCCTCCATGAAGCGCGTGCTCAAGACGATCGCCCTGGCGGTCGGCACCGTGGTCGTGCTGGTGGTGATCGCCGCGGTGGGTCTGGCGCTGTTGTTCGATCCCAACGACTACAAGGACCGGATCACCGCCATCGCCAGCGCCAGAATTGGCCGCGAGCTGCATATCGAGGGGGACCTGAAGCTCGCCCTCTTCCCGTGGCTGGGCGTACGGGTCGGCAAGGTGGAGCTAGCGAACGCCCCGGGTTTTGGGGATGCGCCGTTCGCCCGGCTCGCGGAGCTACAGGTGCGGGTCAAGGTGTTGCCGCTGCTCCGGCGGCGACTGGCGATGGATACGGTGGTGGTGGACGGGCTCGTGCTCAACCTCGCCCGGGACCCGGCGGGGCGCAGCAACTGGGACGACCTGGTGGCGCGGCAGGCAGCGCCGCCGGGTGGAGCGCAGCCTCCCGCCCCTGCCGCCGAGGGCCCACCGCCCATCGCGGCCTTCGCCCTGGGCGGCCTCGATGTCCGCGACGCCCGGCTGGTGTGGCAAGACGGGATGGCCGGTACCCGCTACACCGTCTCTCACCTGGACCTCCGGACCGGCGCGCTGCAATTGGAAGCACCGGTGCGCGTCGACCTCGCCTGCGACCTGGAGAGCGATACCCCGGCGCTCACGGGGCAGGTCAAGGTCGGCGGCGTGGTCGAGGCCGCCCGCGAGCATCAGCGGATCGCGGTGACGGATGCCCGGCTGGTCACGACCCTGCGCGGCGGGATTGTGCCGGGTGGAGAGGCGACGGTGGACCTGGCCGCGGCGATCGGTGTCGATCTCACCCACAGTAGTGTGCAGGTGACTGGCCTGCGCCTCGGCGTGGAGACACCACCCCCGGCCGGGTCGCTCGCCGGCAAGATCACGGCCATGGGCGCGGTGGATCTCGACCTGGTTGCAAGACAGCTCGCCACCCACGGCCTGCACTTCGTCGTGCAGCCCGGTGACGGGAACCCGTTGGGTGCGGGGACGAACGTCACCATCGCTGGCGATGTGGCCGCCGACCTGGGCCGGCAGACCATCCGCGTCGCGCAGCTCACCATTGCGGCAGCCTATGGCCCGGCGGGGGGAGCCATCGGCGGACGGGGGGACCTGCAGGGCGGCGTCGAGCTAGACCTCGCCGCACGGCGGCTGCGCGTCGCTCCGGCACGGCTCACCGCCGAGGTGCGTGGCGCCTCCCTGCCGGTGGAACGGGTCGACGTGCGCGCGAGCACCACGGTCGCCCTCGACCTGCAGGAGATGGTTGCCCGGATCGCCGACCTCACAATCGAGCTGCACGCCGCGCCGCGCACGGGGGAGCCGGGTGGTGTGGCGGGGGATGTCACCCTCGCCGGCGCGGCCGACCTCGATCTCACCGGGCCGCGCCTTCATTCGGACCGGCTGCGAGTGACCGCCGAGCTGCGCGGCGCCGCCTTGCCACACGGCAAGCTCGCGGCGACCCTCTCGACCCCGGTGACTGCCGACCTCGCCGCCGAGACCGCGACTCTCGCTGATCTCCAGCTGCGCCTCCTGGGGCTCGCCATCGCCGCCGACCTGCAGGTGGCCAATCTGCTCTCCACGCCGTCCGCGTCGGGAAACGCGACGGTCGCCGCCTTCAATCCGCGCCAGCTCCTTGCGGATCTCGGCCAGGCGCCCCCGGCTACCGCCGATCCCAAGGTCCTCACCCGGGCGGCGCTGACGACCCGCTTCAGCGGCTCCGCCAACGGCGTGGAGCTGACCGACGTCGCGCTGACCGTGGACGACTCGCAGGCCACCGGGAGCGTCGCGGTGCGGGACTTCGCCACGCCGGCGGTACGGTGCGACATTGCTCTCGACGCCCTCGATGCCGACCGCTACCTGCCCCCGGCGACCGCTGCCGGAACGGCGCCGCCGCCGGCTGCCAGCCCCGGCGCCACGGCCGGTGCCGCCACGGACTTGCCGCTCGACACCCTCCGTGCCCTCAACGTGGATGCGACTCTGCGCGTCGGCCGGCTCAAGGCCACCAACGTGAAGGTGCGTGACCTGCGACTCACCCTCGCGGCCCACGACGGCGAGTTGCGACTCCATCCGGCCGAGGCGCGTCTCTACGGCGGGACGTACCAGGGGGACGTGGCGTTGGACGCGCGCGGGCCGGTGCCGGTCGTACGGCTGGAAGAGACCCTCTCCGAGGTGGACGCGGGGGCGTTGTTGCGCGACGCGGTCGGCGAGGATCGCCTCTCGGGGAAGGCCACGCTCCATGCCAAGGTGACGGCACGGGGAAACGGCACGGCAGAGCTTACCCGTACCTTGAGCGGCACGGCCGAGGCGCGGGTAACCGACGGTGCGGTCAAGGGAATTAACATCGGTCGTCTCCTGCGCGAAGCCGAGGCAACCCTGAACGTCGTCAAGGGGCAGGCCGCCGCGCCGGTGCGGGAGGTGGAGCAGACCGACTTCACCGAGCTGCGTGGCACCGCGCAGATCGCCAACGGCCAGGTCAAGAACGACGACCTCATCGCCAAGTCACCCCTGCTGCGCGTCACGGGTGCAGGCGAGGTGGACCTCGTGCGCGGGGAGATGGACTACGTGGTCACCGCCACGGTAGTCGCCACAGGCACCGGCCAGGGCGGGAAGGAGATCGCCGACCTGGCGGGGATCCCGATTCCCGTGCGCATCACCGGTCCCTTCGCCCAGCTTTCGTACCGGCCGGACCTGCGCGGCGCGGTCAAGGAGCGCGCCGAGAGCGAAGCAAAGAAGCGCCTCGAGAAGGCGATCGACAAGCGCCTCAAGGAAAAGCTCCCGGAGGAGCTGCGCGACACCCTCAAGGAGGGGCTGAAGGGGTTTCGCCCCCGATAGCCAGGTACCGTTCGCTTGGCCTGCGAGCGGCGCTTGCGCCAAGCTGCTGGGAGCAGAGGGCGCGAAAAGGGGATGGGGGATGGGGGATGAGGGGTGCGGGATGGGGGAAGGTTGGCCGCTGGCCAGTGGATCTCTTCCCATCTTCCATCCTTTCCCACATCCCCCACCCTCCGCTCCCCAACCCCCTTTCTCATCCTCGACCGGTGCCGCACCGGTAAGGAAATGCGGGTCCGGCGCGGTTGAGCCACGGGTCCCAGCGCTACGCCGGGCTCTTTTCCACCGTGAAGAGATGCACGTCGCGTTGCGGGAAGGGAATGGAGCAGCCGGCCGCCTCGAGCTCCGCCTTTAGCGTGCGATTCAGATCGAAACGCAGGGCCCAGTAGTCCTCCTTCTTGCACCAGGGGCGCACCACCAAGTTAACCGAGGAGTCGCCCAACTCGCTCACCGCCACCACCGGCGCCGGTTCCTCGAGGACCCGCTCGTCGGCGCTCAGGATCCGGCTGATCGTGTCGATGGCGACGCCGACGTCGTCGCTGTAGGAGATGCCGAACACCATGTCGTTACGGCGCGTGGGGTTGGCCGCGTAGTTCTTGATGGTCTGGCCGTAGACCGAGGAGTTGGGGACGATGATGCGTACGTTGTCCGGCGTGGCGAGGGTGGTGGAGAAGATTCCGATCTCCTGCACGCTACCTGCGACGCCTCCCGCCTCCACGAAGTCGCCCGCGCGGAACGGCCGGAAGATGAGCAACATCACCCCTGCGGAAAAATTCCCCAGGGTGCCCTGCAACGCCAGACCGACGGCCAGGCCGGCGGCACCTAGGAGGGCGATGAGGGAGGTGGTCTGGATGCCGAACAGGCCCAGCACCGCGGTGACCACGAAGGCCACCACCGTGTAGTAGACCATGCCCGAGAGGAACGGGATGAGGGTCGGGTCGAGCTTGGTCCTGGCCAGGCCCCGACTCATCGAGCCGCGGATCGTCTTGGCCACCATCATGCCGATGACCAGCACCGCGATGGCGCCCACCACCTTCAGGCCCCAGGTGGAGAGCAGCTCGGTGAGCCGGTTGATGAGATCCGTCGGATCGAAGTTGATGTCCATGGTGTTTCCTCCGGGTTGGGACCGTGTGCGTCGGTCTGGGCGTCGCATGCAGCGACGTCCCGCCGGTTAGAACCCCGGCAGCTTGCCGCCGAGGCGTTCCTTGAGCCCGCCGCCGAGCTTCTCCTCGATCTTGCCGGCCACCGCCTCCTTGAGCCGCTTCTCGATCTCGTCGCGCACGACGTTGCCCTCCGTCAGTCGGGCTTGCAGGTCGCCGTCCAGGAGGCCGAGCTCGCCGACCTGTCCTTCCACCGCGCCGAGCGGCCCCGCGAGGCGCTCGGCGAGTGCAGCGGTTAGCTGGGTCTCGAATTCCGCGGCGCGTGCCTTGAGCTGCTTGCCGAAGGCGTCCTTGAGCACCCGGTCGAGGTCCGAGCTCAGGCGCAGGTCGTAGTCGGTGGCGGTGCCCGATACCTCACCGTCGAGACGAAACCGCCGCACGTCATCGAGGGCTGCGGCGACGCTCGCGGCGAGGCCCCCCTTGGACTCCGTCGTGGTGGCGAACCGCACCCCGTCCAGGGCCGCGCTCCCCTTGGCGCCGAGCTCCCCGGCGCGCAGGTCGGCGTGGAGAGCGATGTCCGCGGCGCCCTCTGCCAGGGTGAGGCCCAGGGCGTCGCTCTTCACCAGCTCGACGCCGCTGGCGCGGTAGCCGCGCACCGTGAGGTCGGCGGTGTCGCGGGGCTGCTGCGGATCGATGTGGTTGAGGGCGCCGGCGAGGGTCAGTCCCTTCATCCCCTGCAAGGCGTCGGAGGCGAAGTCGAAGGTGAGGGGCCGGCCGAGGACGTCCTGATCGGGAGTGATGTCGTTGATACGGCCGGCCACCGTACCCGCCGGCAACACCACCGAGACCTGGGCGGTGCGGATCAGGAAGTCGGGCAGCGGGTCGTGCTCCGGGAAGCGCAGGTCGATGCCGCCGGCTCGTTCCCGCCGCGGCGCGGGCTCCTTCTTGCCAGTCGCCGCGGACCGACGCTCCAGGTAGGGAGCCAGGCGCCGGTACCAGGTGACCGCCGTGTCCACCCAGCCGGAGATGCGGTTACCGAACAGGGCGTGGCTGACGTTGCTCAGCCCCTCTCCGGACAGGGCGTACTTCTCCTTCAGCCGTGTCACGTCCTGCTGTGGCGCCGCGCGCACCGCGGCGACACGCGTGCGGAGGGTGGCGAGGTCGTCCTTGAGCCCGTCTCTGGCGTCGCCCAGCCCCTTGAGGTCGCTGCCCAGGTCGGCTTGCAGCGCCTGCAAGTCCGCGCGCAGGGTGAGGAGTGCCTGCGGGTCCTTCTTGACCACCTTCAACCGGTCCAGCCGCGCCCGATACTCGGCCAGCTTCTCCTGGTCCGGGAGGGCCGCGAGCCGTTCCCGCCACGCCGCCTGGCGCTGTTGCACGTCGGCCTGGAGCTGTTGGGCGAGCGCGACCGAGGCCAGGTCCTCCTGGTCGAGGAGCTGCCGCGGGCTCGGCAGGTCGATGCCGGGCAGGGGGAGGCCGGCCAACGGCCGGGAGGGCGTCTCCTCCTGGGTCGCCTCCCGGCCGGGCAAGGCCCCGGAGCGGGCGCGCGGCGTGTTGGGTCGGACCCCGACCGCCTCCAGCGCCGGGATGATTACCTTGCGCCGGAGCAGGGGAAGAGGTTCGACGCCGAGCTCGATGCGGTCGATTTGCACGGCGTTGGTCATCGGCGCTTCGGGGTTGGTGACCTGGAGGTCGGCCACGACGAGGCCGAGGGGTAAGAAGGAGAGGTGCGCGTCGCCCACCTCCACCCGCGCCCCGACCGCCCGGGTGCCGGCGCCCTCGATGGTCCACTTGACCAGGGGGCCGGCGATGAAGGCGACCGCGGCGGTCAGGCCGGCGACGACGGTCAGGAAGACGAGCAATCCCTGCCAGCGGATCCAGCTCATCCCACGTCTCCTCTCAGGGCCGAGACCGCGCGGTAGGTGTTGTAGAGCTTGGTGGCCTTCAGGGCCTGCACCAGGCGGGTCTTGCGCACCCACGCGAGAACGTGGTCGCGGTAGCGCCGGATCAGGGTATTGCCGACCAAGAACAGCGGTAGGAAGGCGGCGAGGGCGACTGCCAGGCTACCCATCACCACCGTGTTGTTGAAGTGCTCGAGCCGCGCGAGGGTCGTGTTGTAAAGGGCGGTCCAGGTTGCGTGTAGGGCCGGTGCCTGGAGCAGCGCCAGTCCGAGGGTGTGGAAGGACGGGTCGAGGACGTAGCCGAGACCGGAAAACAGCGCGAGCCCCAGGAGGAAGGCGGAGAGGTTGACCCGCACGACCAGCACCAGCAGGAGGACCAAGAGGTTGTGCAGGCTCGCCAGGGGCGTGAGCCCGGCCACCATGGCGAAGCACACGGCGAGGCTGATCTGCGCCGGTCGCGTCTCGGAATTGAGGACCCGCAGGAGCTTCAGCAAGGGACGCAGCATGGCGCCTCCGATGGCACGCGGTTGGGTTGCGCGTGGCTCAGCCGATGCCGCGCGTCGCCCCCACCGGGATTGGGGAGCGGCGCGGCTCGGCCTGCTAACGCCTCACGGCAGCGGCATGAGCTCCACGCGCCGGTTCTGGGCGCGGCCTTCCTGGGTGTCGTTCGAGGCCGCCGGCCGGTCCGGGCCGAAGCCGCGCACCGTGAGCCGATCGGCGTCGATGCCGCTGGCGGTGAAGTACGCCTTCACCGCTTTGGCGCGCGCCTCGGAGAGGCGCTGGTTGAGGTCCTTGGAGCCGGTGCTGTCGGTGTGGCCCTGGATCTCGACCTTGAGGCTCGAGTTCTGCTTGAGGACCGTAAGGACCTCCTGGAGCACGGCGCCGGAGGACGGGGTGAGGGTCGCCTTGCCGCTATCGAAGCGCACCCCCTGGAGGACCCAGCAGCCGCGCGCATCCACCTTGGCGCCGGCCGGTGTGCTGGGGCACTGGTCGCGGCTGTCAATGACGCCGTCGCCGTCCGAATCCTTCGGGCAGCCGTCCACGCCGACCGGCGTGCCCGCCGGGGTGCCGGGGCAGCGGTCCGTCACGTCCGGGACCCCGTCGCCGTCGCTGTCCTTGGCGCAGCCGTTGGCATCCACCGGCGTGCCGGCGGGGGTGTTGGGGCACCGGTCCACGGCGTCGAGCACGCCGTCGCCGTCCGAGTCCTTCGGGCAACCATTCGTGCCTACCACCGTCCCGGCCGGGGTGCCAGGGCACCTGTCGGCATCGTCGTGCACGCCGTCGCCGTCGGAGTCTTTCGGGCAGCCGTGCTCGTCGACCACGACCCCGGCGGGGGTGTCCCGGCAATTGTCGAGGAAGTCAATCACGCCGTCCCCGTCGCTGTCGGCGGGGGGCGTGGGCGGTTGCTCGGCCGCGCCGCCGAAGACGAAGGTCAGGCCGAAGGTGTAGAGGAGGTTGTTGCGTCCCTCGTCCATGGGATAGACGTGGCGGATGTCGCCGCGCAGGGCGAGCGCTTCATTGAAAAAGAACTTGAAGCCACCGCCGTAGTTGACCATCGGGTCGGTGTCCCGCTCGCCGCCGCTCTCTTGCTCCAGGGTGAGGGCACCGGCGCCCACGGCCAGGTACGGCACGATGGCCCCGTCCGGGTTGAAGTGGTAGAGGCCACTGAGGTGGTAGGCGTAGAGGTTCACGTCCTCGCCGTGGCGCCACTCGTCGGTGCCGACGTAGTTCAGCATCACCTCGGCGGCAAGGCGCTCGGTGAAGTTGTAGCCGAGGCCCAGGCCATAGGCGATGTCGTCGTCCAGGTCCTGGTCCTTGTCGAACACGTAGCCGCCGATCATCGGCGAGAGGGTGACGCTGCCTGCCCTCATCTGCGCCCAGCCGCTGGCGGGCAGCGCCATAGCCGCCAGACCGAATAACAAACCGATGCCGGTCGTGCCGTACGCTGTATTCCGCATGGCCGTTTCCTCCTCGTCAGCGGCCGATCGCGCCGCCCTGTGGTGTACGGTACCTGGAGATGCGAGGCCCGGCGCGCGGTCATTGGCCCCGCGTCCGGTTTGTGCAGGCGGTTGGATAACACGGGGAGATGACGGGAGCAATACGGGTAAGGGGCATCTGGCACACGTCGAACCACGGGCGAGTCGGCCGTTCGAGGGCTGCGATCCGTGGCAAGTGGCGTCACCCTTGCGTGCGAGCACCACGCGCAAGCTCAAACGGCCCGCGCTCTTTCTTTGAAGAGGTCGGTTGCCGACTATGCCTCTCCCCGACCTGCCGAGGTCATGGCCTCGTGGCCGCGCAGGGCGGCATGCAAAAAACCTACACAGGAGAACACCATGGTGGATGCGGCGGACATCAAGGGATGGATCGAGGCGGGTCTGGCGGAGTGTCGCGCCGAGGTGGACGGCGACGGCGAGCACTTCACCGCCGTGATCGTCTCTCCCGCGTTTGCCGGCAAGACCATGGTCGAGCAGCACCAGATGGTCTACGCCGCCCTCGGCGACCGCATGGGCGGGGAGATCCACGCCCTGTCCATGCGCACCCTAACCCCCGACGAATACTAACGGACCGCCGGTAACCCTTAGCGAGAGCGAGTCAAGCGATGGACACCCAAGAGCAGATCCAGCAGCAGATTGCGAACCATCCGATCCTTCTCTACATGAAGGGCACGCCGGCCATGCCCCAGTGCGGCTTCTCCCAGCGCGCCGTGCAGCTATTGCAGGCGTGTGGCGCCACCTTCGAGTCGGTCGACGTCCTCGCCGACGACGCGGTGCGCGAGGGGGTCAAGCGGTTCTCCAACTGGCCGACCATCCCCCAGCTCTACATCAACGGCAAGCTCGTCGGTGGCTCGGACATCATGATGGAGCTCTACCAGAAGGGCGACCTGCAGAAGATGGTGGCGGCCGCGGGCCAGTAGGCGCGGCGCGGGCTGCTCCACCTCGTCGCGCCGTGCCGGCGACGGGTGATCGAGGGTTGCCTGGGTTTGCACAGGTGCGGCAGGAGGGATCGCAGGGCATCATCGTCACCGATGCGAACCGCACTGCTCTTTCTCTGGGGGGTGATGGTCGCGTGGCCGGCCGGCACGGCCGCCGCCACCTGCGGTCGGAGTCCTCAATGGTTTTCCGCTTGAGACAGGACGAAGCCGCCATCGGCGTACGTTCCCGCAGCGTGCCCGGGAGACCGACGGTAACTTACATCTGGCGTCGAAAGGCACTGCACACCCTGAGTGATTGACCCCACTTCGTGACGATCGCTAGACTGGGTGATCCGGAGGGTTCGACCTTTAGGCGAGGGGACAGGGATGACGAAAGCGGACCTGATCGAACTGATCTACGAACGGATCGGCTTCTCCAAGAAGGAGGCGGCCGAGGCGGTCGAGACCGTGCTGGAGAGCATCAAGGCGAGCCTGGAGAATGGCGAGGTGGTGAAGATTGTTGGCTTCGGGAATTTCGTCGTGCGCCGCAAACTGGCACGCAAGGGACGGAATCCGAAGACCGGTGAGGAGGTCACCATTACCCCGCGGCACGTGGTGACCTTCAAGCCGAGCCAGGTCTTGAAGAATGCGGTGACGGATGGTGGCGATGGGGCCAGCGAAATGGGCTTGAGCGAATGACGGCATGAATCCGGCGGGGGGAGACAGGCCGTGAGACCCGAGGAGATCCCCGACAAGTTCTTCTTCAAGATTGGCGAGGTCGCCAGGCTCACCGAGCTGCCGGCACATGTGCTGCGCTACTGGGAGACGGAGTTCCCCAGCCTGCAGCCGAAAAAGCATGGCAATGGCCAGCGCCTTTACCGGCGTAAAGACATCGAGCTCGTTCTCGAGATCCGCGAGCTGCTGTATGGCCAGAAGTTCACCATCGCCGGCGCCCGAGTAGAGCTCAAGCGCAGGCGCTACAACAAAGCGCTGGGCGGGTCCTTGGCAGACCACTGGCAACTACTCAACGATCTCCAGCGCCATGTCCGGGAGTTGCTTGAAATCTTGGAGTAAGATCGATAGCTTCTCGGCCCGCAACGATGTAACGGGGCGTAGCGCAGTCTGGTAGCGTACCTGAATGGGGTTCAGGTGGTCGGAGGTTCAAATCCTCTCGCCCCGACCATTTTCCGTCACCGCGGGTGACAGTGCAGTTACAGGCAGGGCTACCGCTGCGGTAGTGAGTGGTGGGCCCGCCTGCCTCTCCGTAGCCCGCATTTCACACCATGAATCTGCTGCGCCCCCGCAACTGCCCGCATCTCCTGGCCGGGTCCTCGTCCGAGTCCTCGAGACGGGTAGGAGCCGGTTGCGCCGGCGTTCCGCGCCTGTGGCGCGGCAGGTCCTTCGGGCCTGGTCGCCGAAGGGATTCGGCTCCTACCACGGGCCGGTCAGAATCTACGGCCAGGTGCGCGCGCTCGCGACGATCCCTGGTGAGAAATGCGGGCTTGGAGGGGAGGGCGATCGGGAGACGGCGAGTGAAGCAGGGTTCCTCATTATCGGCGTGAGGCCACCGCCCTGGATGCCTTTGGTCGTCGCACCCATCCCCTCCGTACCGGCTGCAGACCCTTACGACGCGCGTGGCGGCTCCGTTGCGGGCGGTCGGGTGCACGAGGCGGGGCGCGGGTGATGGACGAAGACTCCCCGGTCTTTGCCCAGCGGCGCCGCGCGTTGATCGATCAGATCGTCGCCGGCGGTGTGCACGACCGCTCGGTGTTGGAGGTCATGGGTGCAGTCCCGCGGCACCTCTTCGTACCCGGCGCCCTCGTCTCCCAGGCGTACCGCGACACGTCATTGCCGATCGGCGGTGGTCAGACCATCTCACAGCCGTCGATCGTGGCGGTGATGACGGCGGCCCTGGAGCTTACTCACACCGATCGGGTGCTGGAGATCGGCACCGGCAGCGGCTATCAAACCGCCATTTTGTCGCGCCTGGCGGCCAAGGTGTTCACCATCGAGCGCCTGCGCTCCCTCGCCGGCGACGCCCACAAGCGGCTCGATGCCCTGGGGTGTTGCAACGTCGTATTTCGCATCGCCGACGGGAGCTTTGGCTGGCAGGAGCATGCGCCGTACCAGGCGATTCTGGTGGCGGCAACGGCGCCCGAGGTACCACGGCCGTTCGTCGACCAGCTCGACGTCGGCGGCCGGTTGGTGTTGCCGGTGGGTACCGGGGACGTTCAGGATCTGCTCCTCGTCCACCGCACCTCCCAAGGCCTCACCACGCGCTCCTTACTGCCGTGCCGCTTCGTGAAACTGATCGGACGACACGGTCACGCGGTCGGTAACAACGGCTAGCTCGCATGGATCCCGACGCCTCTGTGGCGACCGCACCTGGGTGTGCGCCGACGGGGGGTATCGATCCCTACAATCTCAGCGACCGGCACGGACCGGCACCTGGCCACGGACCGGCGTCGCCACCCATGCCCGGTTCTCACTGAGAGTCGCAACACCCGTCCGCATGCTCCACGATCTCACGCTTTGGATGGTGCATTGGGCCTCGACCCCGGGGGCCGAGTGGGCCCTGTTCTGGCTCGCCGTCGCGGAATCGTCCTTTTTCCCAATCCCGGTCGACGTACTGCTCATCGCCATGGCGCTTGCCACGCCGGCGGCCGGGGTACGCTTCGGGTGCATCGCCACGATCGGTTCCGTTCTGGGGGCCGTCGCCGGCTACTACGTCGGGGTGCTGGGCGGTCGGCCGTTGTTGCGTCGCTGGGTCTCCCCGGAGCGGCTGGCGCGGGTGGAGGGGTATTTCCAGCGCTACGAGGCGTGGGCGATCGGCGTGGCCGGCTTCACCCCCCTGCCGTACAAGGTCTTCACCATCGCCGCCGGGATCTTCCGCGCGACCCTGTGGAAGTTCGTGGTGGTCTCCATCCTCAGCCGCGGTGCCCGCTTCGTCGGCGAGGGCGTGCTCTTCTACCTCTTCGGGGAGCAGATCGGGGCGTTCATCGAGCGCTATTTCAACCTCCTGTCGATCGTGTTCGTCGTTTTGCTTGGGGTAGGTGCCTATGCTATAAGCCGCCGCTCGCGCACGAGGTCCGCGTGAGCGCGTGGGAGAGAGCCGGGGCGTAGCGCAGCCTGGTAGCGCACCTGCTTCGGGAGCAGGGAGTCGGAGGTTCAAATCCTCTCGCCCCGACCATCTTCTGGCTTTCATCTCCCGTCGGGTGACAGCGGCCGGAGCCGAGCATCGAGCATGGACAGGCATCGCTGGCAACGGATGGCGCGCCAGTAGGCAGGTCGTTCGTCGTGACGCCATCCGCTCCGCAGTTTTCTCCGTGCGTTACGGAGAGCGGCCCGTGCGTGCCGCGAGCGGTAGCGAAGGATGAGGGCCGGCTGTCGATCGAGTCACATGGCCTGCACGGTCGACCCCATTCTCTACCGTGGGAAGCGTGCGACGAAAGGCTCGGATGAAAGGCTCGTTTCTCTACTGGGCCTGGGGGGGCGCCCTGGCGATCGTGCTGCTGGTGATTACCGTGATGGTCTACCAGGCGGTGACGATACCGCCGAATTTCGCGCGGGCCATCGCCCGGGCCGACTCTGCCTCGCAGCTACCCATGCCCCAGGCGGACGGGCCGTTTTCACTCCGCACGCCGAATGGCTGGAGCGCGGCTGGCGAGCCGGTGGCAAAAGGGGAGCCGGACGGTGAGGCTGGCGCCTTTCGGCCGCCCGACCGTGGCCAGCGTTACCTCACCTTGCTGGTGGATGCGCTGGAGATGGAGCGCGAACAGGACCCGGAGCGGGTACGCGCGGTGCTGGAGGAGCTGCGGCGACTGGATGCACCTGAGCCCCGGATCTACCGCTGGTTGGGGAGCCTGCATCACCAGGAGGGTGATTACCCGGCGGCGGCGGCGGCGTTCGAGCGTATCATGGAGCTGAGCCCGGAGCACGCGCCGGATCTGTTCAACCTGGCGACGATCTACTTGCTCGAAGAGCGGTATCCGCGGGCGATCCGCACCTTCAATCGGATCATCCCCCTGCAACCCCCGTTTCTCGACGACGTCTACGCGTACCTCGGCTACTGCCTGCATGCCATGGGTGAGGAGGACGCGGCACGCCAGGCGTGGGGCATCAGTATCCAACTCGACCCCGATAACGCCGTCGCTCGCCGCTACCTGAAGAATGCGGCCACATCCGCTGGCCCGCAGGTAGACGGCCGCATCACGGCGCTCCGCTCGGCGCCGGATCGGCCACCCGCCACGGGGTCGGTGGGAGCAGGGGTGGTGCAGGATCGTCCCTGAGGGGCTCGAAGGTGGTGCGGAGCACCTCCTTGAGACCCGCCAGGTCCATGCCCAGGAAGTGGGCCTTGGCGATACGCTCGAGCTTGTCCATCGCCCTGCCGTATTGCAGCAGGGCCGGATGCCACCGTCCGCGCTCGCGATGCAGGCAGGCGGCGGCAATCTGGATCAACGCCTGATAGAACAGCCGCTCCGGCGACTCCTTCGCGCACGCCCGCCAGATCCCTTCCAAGACCTCATGGGCCTCGTAGTAGCTGCCGGCGTTGAACAGCCGGATGCCCTCCAGGTAGGCGTCGGGGTAGGGCGGCACGCCGCGATGCTCCATGGGGATGGCGGGAGAGGAGGATTCGTCGCAACGGGGCCGCGTGCCCCCGAGCGTGGTGGGTGCGGCCCGGCCGAGACACGGCTCGGCGCGCATGCTTGCTCGGTCATTTTGGCGATGGTCGCTCGGTGCGCCGTTGTCGACAAGGCGCCCCGTTGCAATGGAGGCGGTCTTTGTTAGTATCCGCCGTCCCGCCAAACTGTCGCCGCTAATCCCTGCTTCCCTTTTCCTGCCAGGCCATCCGACGATGGAATACAGCGGTCTGCTGATCTTCCTCCTGTTCTCCGCCATGTTCGGCGGGATCCTCTGGCTGGTGGGGGCGATCTTCGGACCCAAGGTGCGTACCGCGCTCAAGGATCAGCCCATTGAGTGCGGTAAACCGCCATTGACCCTGCCCGGGGGCCACTTTGACGTCAAGTTCTACATGGTGGCGATCCTGTTCGTGGTCTTCGACGTGGAGATGATGTTCCTCTTCCCGTGGGGGACCACGTTCCGGGAGTTGGGGTTGTTCGGTTTTGCCGAGATGATGATCTTCCTTGGGGTCCTCGTCGTGGGCCTCGCATACGCCTGGAAGAAGGGCGCCCTCGACTGGGAGTAGCGCGACTGGCCTCTCGCCATGGATCGACTGCCAACAACCGAGATGAGGAGAGCGGGGGGCGAGGCTGTTTGCGGAGTTGGCGCAGTGGCCGAAAATGGGCCCGTGGCGGCATGGCGGTTTTCAGGAAGGAGCGTGTGATGTCTGATCAAGGCTGGTTCACCTCGCGTTCCGACGAGCTGATCGGTTGGGCGCGCAAGTGGTCGATCTTCCAGTACCCGTTCGCGACGGCCTGTTGTTCGATGGAGTACATGTCGGTCTCCTGCTCCCACTACGACCTGGAGCGGTTCGGCGCCGGCTGGCCGCGCTGGACGCCGCGCCAGTCGGACGTGCTGTTCGTGGTGGGCACCATTTCGCACAAGATGGCGCCGGTGCTGAAGACTATCTACGACCAGATGTGCGAGCCCAAGTGGGTGATTGCCTTCGGGGTCTGCACCTGCACCGGCGGCTTCTACAACAACTACGCCACGGTCCAGGGGATCGACACGATCATCCCGGTGGACATCTATATCCCGGGCTGCCCCCCGCGGCCCGAGACGGTGATCGACGGTCTGCTCAAGCTGCATGAGAAGATCCAACACGAGCGTGCCTCGATGCGCGGCCGGGAGTGGGTCAAGGAGAGTGCGACCGCCAATGTCTGACCTGATCCAAACCCTGCGCTCCCGCTTCCCGGAGGCAATCCTCGACAGCCACTCCCATGCCGGTGACGACACGGTGGTGATCAGGCCCGAGGCCCTGCGCGCCGTGGCGGCGTTTCTCCACGACGACCCGGAGGTCGGCTTCGAGATCCTGATGGACGTCACCGCCGTCGACTACTATCGCCGCAAGCCGCGCTTCGAGGTGGTCTACCACTTCCTTTGCCACCGCCGGAATCAACGGCTGCGCATCAAGGTGCCCGTCGCGGGCAAGGACCCGCGGGTCGCGACCTTGCAGGACCTGTGGATCTCCGCCAACTGGATGGAGCGTGAGGTGTGGGACATGTTCGGGATCCGGTTCGACCACCACCCCGATCTGCGCCGGATCCTCATGTACGAGGAGTTCGAGGGCCACGCCCTGCGCAAGGACTACCGCGTCGACAAGCGCCAGCCCCTCGTCGGCCCGGTGAACTGAAGCCAAACAGATTACAAAAAGCTAGCCGCAAATGGACGCGGCTAAAGGTTTTTCTCGGTAACTGCCATGATGACCACTGCCGCCCAGCCCCTGACGACCAAGTCGATGATGCTCAACCTGGGGCCGTCGCATCCGTCGATGCACGGCGTGGTGCGCTTCATCCTGGAGCTGGACGGCGAAACCATCGTCAAGGCGGACACGGAGATCGGCTACCTGCACCGGGCGTTCGAGAAGATGTCGGAGCAGGGCAACTACCTGCAGGTGATCCCGTACACCGATCGCCTCAACTACGTCTCCCCGCCGATCAACAACCAGGGGTACTGCATCGCGGTGGAGAAGTTGATGGGCATCGCCGTGCCGGAGCGCGGTGAGTACATCCGGGTCATCTGCAGCGAGATCGCCCGCGTCGTTGACCATCTCACGTGCGTCGGCGCCGGTGCCATGGAGCTCGGCGCCTTCACCGCTTTCCTCTACATGATGGAGGCGCGCGAGGATCTCTACGACTGCCTGGAGGCGGTCACCGGCGCGCGGCTCACCGTCTCCTTCGGCCGTATCGGCGGGGTGAAGGCGGACCTGCCCGACAATTTCACGGCGCTGGTGAAGAAGGCGTTCGCCAAGACCCGTGAGGTCCTGGTGGAGTGCGACAAGCTCCTCACCCGTAACCGCATCTTCGTGGACCGCATGCGCGGCGTCGGCTACCTGTCGAAGGAACGCACCCTGGCATACGCCATCCAGGGTCCGTTTGCCCGCGCCAACGGGGTCGACTGGGACCTGCGCCGCGATCAGCCCTACTCGATCTATGACCAGCTCGAGTTCGAGGTGCCGGTCGGCGAGGGGTGCGACACCTACGATCGCTACCACGTGCGCATGCGCGAGATGGAGCAGTCCATGCGCATGGTGGAGCAGTGTCTGTTCAAAATTCCCAAGGGTCCAATCGCCGTCGACGAACACGGGCGCGAGCTGAGTGGGGCGGATATGGTGGACCAGGCCAAGATCGGCCATACCCTCCACTTCCAGACCGCACACGCGGTGGTGGACCCGACCCTCGACGGCACGCGCCGCGGCCAGGTCGAGCGCGTGACCAACCCGGACAAGCACGTGCTGTTGCCGTCCAAGGAAGAGACCTACGGCAACATCGAAGGACTGATGAACCACTTCAAGCTGGTGATGACCGGCCACGGACTGCATCCGCCGGCAGGCGAGGCGTACGGGGTGGCGGAGGGCGCCAACGGCGAGCTCGGCTTCTACGTGGTCTCGGACGGCACCGACCGACCGTACCGGGTCCGCTGCCACTCACCGTGTTTCATGATTCTCGCCGTCATGGCGGAGATCCTGGTAGGCCACATGATTGCGGACATCACCCCGATCTTCGGGATGGTGAACATGATCGCAGGGGAGCTGGATCGATGAACATGGCGCCTGACATCAGATCCCAGGGTCGTTATAGGGTGCGCCAAACGCAGCGCGACGCATCACGGGTAGTCCGTGCGGCACGCGCGGCGGTGCGTGTCGCTTCGCTCGGCACACCCTACAGGAGACGGTATTTGCCCAGCCACTCGGCGGGGGGGGCGTCGCATGTCGGATAACCACGGCGCCGCCGGCGTCATCCCCGCGCTGGCGGTGAAGGTGGTGGAGTTGACCGCCTTCCCCGAGGAGTTGCGCCTGGAGTGCGACGCCATCCGCGAGAAATACGAGACGCCGCGCTCGGCGTTGCTGCCCATCCTGTGGCTGTTCCAGGGCAAGTACGGCTACATCTCGCAAGCGATGGAGAAGGTGATCGCCGACTACCTGGAGATCCCGGTCATCTGGGTGCGCGAGACCACCACCTTCTACACCATGTACAACAAGCGGCCGGTGGGCACCTACCACGTGCAGATGTGCGGTAACCTGTCGTGTTACCTGTGCGGAGCGCGGGAGGCTATCGCCGTGGTGGAGGAGGAGCTTGGCATCCGCGTCGGCGAGACCACTGGCGATGGACGCTTCACCCTGTCGGTGGTGCAGTGCCTCGCCGCCTGCGAGCAGGCGCCCATGATGCAGATCAACGACCGTTACTACGGTCCGCTGGACCGCGACAAGGTCAGGGAGATCCTCGGGGGCTTACCGTGACCCGTTGGCCGAATGTCGCACCACGCGCCACCGACGGGCGCGTATCTACCCCCATCTTCGGGTCGTGTCCTCGCCCGTGCTCCTCAACGTACGACCTGTACGCCTGCGTCGCCCGGTCTGCTGGCCGACCCGAATCTGTGGGCACCTACGCGCCCGCCTCCTATGGTGGAGGCATATCGTGAGCACGACCAAGCTTCTTTCGACGTACTTCGGCTCCGCGGACTCCCACCGCCTCGACCACTACCTGGGCCGTGGCGGCTATGAGCAGGCGCGGCGGGTGATCGCCGCGGTGGAGCCGCAGGCGGTGATCGACGAGGTGAAGGTGGCGCGGCTGCGCGGCTGCGGCGGCGCCGGTTTTCCCACCGGCGTGAAGTGGGGCTTCATCCCCAAGGACGGCACCAAGCCGGTCTACCTGGCGGTCAACGCCGACGAGGGGGAGCCCGGTACCTTCAAGGACAAATACCTCCTCACCTACGAGCCACACATGCTCCTGGAGGGGATGCTCATCTGCGGCAAGGCGGTCAACTGTCACAAGGCGTACATCTACGTGCGCGGCGAGTTCGATCTCCCGATCCGGCGTATGCAGGAGGCGGTGGACGAGGCGTACCGGCGCGGCTATCTCGGGCGCGACGTGATGGGCACCGGCTTCGCCTTCGACGTGGTGGTGCACCGCGGCGCCGGCGCCTACATCTGCGGCGAGGAGACCGCGCTCCTCGAGTCCCTGGAGGGCAAGGCGGGGCATCCGCGCCTCAAACCGCCCTTTCCGGCGATCGTCGGCCTGCACGGCTGCCCGACGGTGATCAACAACGTCGAGACCCTGGCCCTCGTGCCGCACATCTTCCGCCTCGGCGCGGCGGCATTCTTGAAGCTCGGCGTCGAAACCGCCGGCGGCACCAAGCTGTACTGCATCTCCGGCCAGGTGAAGAAGCCCGGCGTATACGAGGCGCCCCTGTCTGTCACCCTGCGTGAGCTAATCTACGACTACGCGGGCGGCATGTCAGGCAGTGCGCCGCTCAAGGCGGTGGTGCCGGGCGGCCTGTCGGCGAAGATCCTGCGTGCGGATGAGATCGACGTGGAGGCGAGCTTCGACGGCCTGAAGGCGGTCGACACCATGCTCGGCTCCGCCGGCGTGATCGTGATGGACGAGACGGTGTGCATGGTGGACGCCCTGGAGCGGGTGATCGGCTTCTATGCCCACGAGTCGTGCGGCCAGTGCTCACCGTGCCGCGAGGGGACCGGCTGGCTGCACCGCATCGTGCTGCGCATCCTCGACGGCGGCGGCCGGCCGGAGGACCCGGGCAACCTGTTCACCATCGCCTCCAAGATCGAGGGCACCACCATCTGCCCCCTCGGCGACGCCGCTGCCTGGCCGGTGCAGACCTGGGTCACCAAGTTCCGCGAGGAGTTCGAGTACTTCGCCAAGAACGGCCGCTCGATGATCACCGGCGCGCCGGTGGCGGCGTAGAGGCGTCCATGACACCGCGAAGGGAAATACCTCTAAGGAAGGCAGGAAGGCGAGGAAGCCAGGAGGGAAATCGTATGCACACCGTGCAGGTTACCTCCCTTCCTGCATTCCTAATTTTCCTGCCTTCCTTAGAGGGAGCGAACGACGAAGGTGCGTTCGCCGGTTGATCTCGCACGAGGAGACCGATGCCCAAGCTGATGATCGACGGACAGGAGGTCGAGGTCCCCAAGGGGACCACGATCATCGAGGCGGCACGCCACCTCGGGATCTCGGTGCCGCACTACTGTTACCATCCCGGTCTCTCCATCGCCGGCAACTGCCGCATGTGCCTGGTGGAGGTGGAGAAGGTGCCAAAGATGCTGATCGCCTGCCACACCCAGGTGGCGGATGGCATGGTCGTGCACACCGAAAACGACAAGTGCCGTGAGTACCGTGCCGCGGTCCTCGAGTTCATCCTGGTCAACCACCCGCTGGACTGTCCCGTGTGTGACCAGGCCGGCGAGTGCAAGCTCCAGGACTACTATATGGAGCACGGCGCCGCCGGGTCGCGGGTCGACGAGAACAAGGTGAAGAAGCGGGCCAAGGCGAGCCAGATCGGGCCCAACGTGATGCTCGACTCGGAGCGCTGCATCCTGTGTTCGCGCTGCGTGCGCTTTACCGACGAGATCACTCATACCCACGAGCTGGGCATCATCGAGCGCGGCGACCATTCGGAGATCACCCTTGCCGAGGGGGCGTGGCTCGACAACCGCTACGCCGGCAACGTGGTGGACATCTGCCCGGTGGGGGCGCTCACGGATCGCGACTTCCGCTTCAAGTGCCGCGTCTGGTACCTCACCGCAGTGGATTCGGTGTGTACCGGTTGCGCCCAGGGATGCAACATCGAGATCCACGTCAACCGCGACCGGCCACACAAGGCGGACGGCGCGCGGGTGATGCGCTACAAGCCGCGCGAGAACCCGGACGTCAATCGCTGGTGGATCTGCGACGCCGGCCGTTACTCCTACAAGGCGATCGACGACGACCGGGTGGAGGAAGCGCTGGTCGGCGACCGGGTGGTGACCGTGGATCAGGCCCTGGACGTGACCGCCGAGGCAGTGCGGGGCGCCGGAGACGCCCTCGGTCTACTGGTCGCCACCACCGCGACCAACGAGGAGATGTTCCTGGCGCGCACCCTGTTCGCCGACCGCCTCGGCGGTAAGGTGGCGTTCATCACCCCGCCTCAGGGCGAGTCTGACGACTTTCTCATTCGCGCCGACAAGAGTCCCAACCGCCGTGGCGCTGCGGAGATCATCGGCGCGGAGACCGGCGATCCGGTGAGGTGGGTGAAGGAGCACGGCATCAAGACGCTGGTGGTGATCGGCGAGACCGACCTCACGGGCATGAAGGCGAGCGTCGATCACTTGACGGTGGTGGCCAGCCATCCGGGCAAGGCGACCGAACAGGCCCACGTGGTGTTGCCGGGCACGGTCCACGCCGAGGTCGAGGGCACCTTCACCAACCATCAGGGGCGGGTACAGCGCATCCGGGTGGCGGTGCCGCCCATCGGCCATGCCGTCGAGACGTGGCGGCTGTTGCTGGCCCTGAGCGAGCGCCTCGGCCACACCTTCGACTACGAGTTCGAGGATGACATCTTCGCCGGCCTCGCCGCCCAGGTGCCGGCATTCGCGGGCTTCACCCACGAGGATATCGGCAGCGGGGGCGTGCTGCTGGGCGCCGGCACCCAGCAGCCGGCGGAGGTGGTGTGATGTGGATTGATCTCGCCATCAAGGTCGCCCTGGCGATGGTCATGATGTTGATCGTGATCAACATCGGCGGCATCCACTCGTGGGTGGAACGCAAGCAGAGCGCCGTCATCCAGGACCGCTGGGGGGCGAACCGCGCCGGCTTTACCATCGAGTGGGGACCGATGCGCTGGTTCAACTGGGTGCTGCGCCCGATCATCTACCTGGGGCTGCTGCAGCCGATCGCCGACCTGATCAAGCTGGCGGTGAAGGAGAACTGGTCGCCGCCCGGTGGGATGCGCTGGCTGCACGCCGCGGCGCCCTTCATGTACATCGTATTCGCGATGGTCGGGTTCGCCGCCATCCCGTTCGGCGACGTGCTGCATGTGTTCGGGCGCGACATCGTCCTGCAGGTCGCCAGCCTCAACGTCGGCATCATCTACATCTTCGCCATGGCGGGCCTCGGAGTGTATGGCATCGTCCTGGCCGGGGTGTCGTCGAACAACAACTACTCGTTCCTCGGTGGGGTGCGCGCTTCGTCGCAGATGATCTCCTATGAGGTGACCCTCGGCGCCACTGTCATCGGCATCGTGATGATCTATGGCACCCTCGACCTGCAGGAGATCGTGCGCGGCCAGGGAGCCATGCTCTGGGGCTGGCTTCCCAAGTGGGGAGTCCTCGTCCAGCCGGTCGGCTTCATCCTCTTCATGACCGCGGCGATCGCCGAGACCAAGCGGGTGCCGTTCGACCTGCCGGAAGGGGAGAGCGAGATCATCGGCTACTTCGTCGAGTACTCGGGTACCAAGTTCGGCATGTTCCTCCTCGCCGACTTCATCGAGACGGTGATGGTCGCCGCTCTGTGCACTACCCTGTTCTTCGGCGGCTGGCAGGTGCCGTACCTGGAGGCGTCCGGCTGGTTGTTCCCCTGGGGGAGCCAGGTGGCGGTCGGTCACGGCTGGGTGGTGACCATGCAGTTCATCAGCTTTCTCATCAAGGTGATCGCCTTCTGCTGGTTGCTGATGACGATCCGCTGGACCCTGCCGCGCTTCCGCTACGACCAGCTCATGGACCTGGGTTGGAAGCGAATGCTGCCGGTCTCTCTGGCCAACATCGCCGTCACCGGCCTGGTGATCCTCCTCGTCGAGGCGCTGTAGTGCTCGCCGAGCCGCGTCGCGGCCATCCATCCCTCAATTTCTCGCCCGCATTTCTCACGATGAATAAGCTGCCCGCGTCCTCGTCGGCGCCCTCGACCAGGGTAGGAGCCGGGTGTACCGGCGACCCGCGCCGTAGGCGCGGCAGGCCCTGCGGGCCTGGTCACCGACCTGCCTGTCCGGTAGGCAGGAGGGATTCGGCTCCTACCGGCGGGCTGCCCCGCGTTTCCGGCCAGTTACACGCTCTCGCGATGATCCCTGGTGAGAAAAGCGGGCTAACCCCTGCCCGCAAACCCCTGCGAGCGTAGCGAGCCCTATGGATCACGCCACCAGCCATCTACGACCGCGGTCCGGCCAGGCGACCCTGAAGCGCGGGCCGCTCGACTTCTGGGAGCGCATCTACGTAGTGGAGGTGGTGCGTGGAGTGGCGATCACCTCCAAGCACTTCTTCCGCAACATGTGGTACCACACCTTGCATCTGTTCGGCCTGGCCAAGGACAAGCAGGCGGCGGTCACTTACCAGTACCCGGAAGAATGCCGGCCCCTGATGCCGCGGCTGCGCACCCGTCACCGCCTGACGCGCCGCGAGGACGGCACGCCACGCTGCGTCGGTTGCATGATGTGCGAGACCATCTGCCCGGCGCGGTGTATCTTCATCGTCGCGGAGGAGCACCCCGACCCGAACATCGAGAAGCGGCCCAAGAGCTTCGATATCGACCTCGGCATGTGTGTGTACTGCGGCTTCTGTGTCGAGGTGTGTCCCGAGGACGCGATCCGCATGGATACCCAGATCCTCGACATCTGTGCCTACAGCCGCGAGGGGCTGAAGCTGAACATGGCGCAATTGCTGGCGGCGGAGCCGGGGGTGCAGCTCGGCGCGGGGGGTGGTCGGTGATCGAGAGAGTCTTCTTCCTGTACTGCGCGCTCGCCAGCGTGGCGTCGGCGGGAATGATGATCTCCCGCGACAACCTGCTGCACGGTGTCCTGTGGATGCTCACCTTCTTCATCCACATCGCAGGGGTCTTCCTGCTGCTTAACGCCGAGTTCATCGCCGCCCTGCAGATCATGGTCTACGCCGGGGCGATCCTGGTCCTCTACCTCTTCCTGATCATGCTCCTGGACATCAAGGGGCTTGCGGCGCAGCGCCAGCGCCACGCCTCGGCCCCGGTGGCGGCATTGCTCGCCGGGGTGATGGGCGCCTTGATGCTGTTGGTCCTGACCCGCGCCGACTTCGGTGGCAGCCACGGCACGGCGACCGCGGCGGCGGTCGCCGCGGCGGGCAACGTCCAGGCGGTGGCCAAGGGGCTGTTCACCACCTACCTGCTACCGTTCGAGGTCGCCTCCCTGATCCTGCTGGTGGCGATGGTCGGCGCGGTGCTTCTCGCCAAGAAGAGGCTGTGATGGAAGCGGCGATCCCTATCCACTGGAGCATCGGGCTGTCGGCGGTGATCTTCACCATCGGCGCCGTCGGGGTGCTCACGCGGCGCAACATGATCCAGGTCTTCATGGCCCTGGAGCTGATGCTCAACGCGGTGAACATCAACCTGGTCGCCTTCAGCGAGCACCTCGAGTCCCTCACCGGGCAGATCTTCGTGCTGTTCGTGATCACCGTGGCGGCCGCCGAGGCGGCCATGGCCCTGGCGATCATCGTCGCCTTCTACCGCAACAAGCAGACCCTCAACGTCGACGAGTTCAACTTGCTGAAGTGGTGACGGGAACAGCACAACGCAAAGACGCAAAGAGAGCGGGACGGGACGGCGTACACGAGGAGTCCCTGCTTGCCATCGGGAGGAGGCAGTTTTCTTGCTCGCACACTACGAGATCCACGGCGAAGACTGCGCTGCCCGAGCCATCGGAACGAACCTTTGCGCCGTTGCACCTTTGCGCCTGTGCGTTAAAGACGGCCACAAGGTGGTGTGGAGGAAGCTATGAGTTCGATCGTCTGGATCCCCGCCCTGCCGCTCCTGGCCTTCGTGATCAACGGCCTGTTCGGTGCCTTTTACTCGCAGCGGTGGGCCGGCTGGCTCGCGGTGGTCGCAGTGCTGGCGTCATTCGTCCTCGCCCTGAAGACCCTGTTCGGGGTCCTCGGCCACCACGGTCCCGAGCCGTACTTCTACGGCACGGTATACCAGTGGATCACCTCCGGCGGCTTCCAGGTGACCGTCGGGTTCAACGTAGACCCCCTCACCGCGCTGATGTTGTGCGTGGTGACCGGCGTGGGGTCGGCGATTCACGTCTACTCCACGGGCTACATGGCGTCGGACCCGGGCTACCGGCGCTATTTTTGCTACCTGTCGCTGTTCACCTTCTCGATGTTGCTGCTGGTGATGGCCAACAACTTCCTGCTCCTCTACGTGGGGTGGGAGCTGGTGGGCGTCTGCTCCTACTACCTGATCGGCTTCTGGTTCGAGAAGAAGTCGGCGGCGGACGCGGGCAAGAAGGCGTTCGTGGTCAACCGGGTGGGGGACTTCGGCTTCGGCCTCGGCGTGTTCCTGATCTGGGTGACCTTCGGCAGCCTCGACTACCACGAGGTGTTCGGCCGCGCCCACGAGATCACCGGCCAGACCGTGCACCTGTTCGGCGGCGACATCCCGACCCTCACCCTGATCTGCTTGCTGCTGTTCGTCGGCGCCATGGGCAAGTCGGCGCAGTTTCCCCTGCACGTCTGGTTGCCGGACGCGATGGAGGGTCCGACGCCGGTCTCGGCCCTGATCCACGCCGCCACCATGGTCACCGCCGGCGTCTACATGGTGGCGCGGTGCGCGGCGCTGTTCGACCTGGCCCCCGTTGCGATGCAGACCGTCGCCATCATCGGCGGCTTCACGGCGATCTTCGCCGCCTCCATCGGCCTGGTGCAGAACGACATCAAGCGGGTCCTCGCCTACTCGACGGTAAGCCAGCTCGGCTACATGTTCCTCGCCGCCGGGATGGGGGCGTACGGCGCCGCCGCCTTCCACCTCATGACCCACGCCTTCTTCAAGGGCCTGCTCTTCCTGTGCTCCGGGTCGGTGATCCACGTCATGGAGCACGGCTTCCACGGCGCCGGCATTCACCGCGACCCGCAGGACATGCGCAACATGGGCGGGCTGAAGGAGTACATCCCGTGGACCTACCGCACCTTCGTGGTGGGTGCGGTGGCGATCGCCGGGGTGCCGCCCCTGGCCGGCTTCGTGAGCAAGGACCTGATCCTGGAGAAGACCTTTGCCCACGGCGGGGCCCTCGGCTACGGGTTGTGGACGGTCGGGGTGATCGCCGCCTTCATGACCGCCTTCTACATGTTCCGCCTGATCTTCCTGACCTTCCACGGGGCTCCGCGCTTCGCGCCGGAGGTGGCGCGGCACCTCCGCGAGTCGCCGCCCTCGATGGTGGTGCCGCTGCAGGTCTTGGCGATCTTCTCCATCGCCGGCGGCCTGGTGGGCTGGCCCGCGATCCTCGGTGGCGCCAAGACGTTCGGATTCGGTGAGGGGGTCATTCACTTCCTGCAGCCCTCCTTCGGCCACGGCGGCCACCACGCCGAGCACCTGAGCCACACCCTGGAGCTCGGTCTGATCGCCGTGTCGGTGGCGATCGGCCTCGCCGGCATCGCCCTCGCCTACGCCTTCTACATCACCGACCCGCGGCGCCCGCTGCGCCTGGGACGGGACTTCCCGGCCCTGCACGGTGTGCTGCTCAACAAGTGGTTCATGGACGAGCTGTACGACGCGATCTTCGTGAACCCGATCAAGAACGGCGCCCGCGGACTGTACCGTGTCTTCGACGTGCCGGTGATCGATGGCCTGGTGAACGGCGTCGGCAACCTGGTGCGCGCCACCGGCCGCCGCCTGCGCCCGGCCCAGACCGGTGGCGTCCAGAACTACGCCGCCGTCATGGTCGCCGGCCTGCTGGTCCTGGCGGTGGTGGCCCTGGCGCCGTGGCTGTGACGGTCCATTCCCCACAGAGACACAGAGAAAAGCTAGCCGCAAATGGACGCGCATGAACGCGAATGTAGTTGCCGGTCCAATGAGCGCGTATCCACGC
The DNA here is from genome assembly GCA_036393335.1 of bacterium. Classification (GTDB taxonomy): domain Bacteria; phylum CG2-30-53-67; class CG2-30-53-67; order CG2-30-70-394; family CG2-30-70-394; genus DASWHD01. Next base: position 13,207 of record DASWHD010000088.1, on the reverse strand, counting down.
CGGATCTGTACCGCCTGTCCGCGGTGTCTTGCTTCGTTCGCCGGAACGTCTTGGAAAGAGATTTGCGTCTATTCGCGTCTATACGCCGCTAAGATTTTTTTGGCGGTCTTTTCGCAGCCGGGAACCTCTCGATGCACTACCCGATCCTGACCCTCGTGACCTTCCTGCCCCTGGTGGGGGCGGGGATCCTCCTGTTCGGCGTGGGCCGGGACCAGGGCGCCCTGGCGCGTGGCGTGGCCTTTGGCACCTCGGCGATCACCTTCGCCGTCTCCCTGCCCCTGGTGTCCGCCTTCGACCGCACCACCCACGCCATGCAGTTCGTGGAGCGGGTGCCGTGGATCCCGAGCTTCGGCGTCTTCTACCACGTGGGGATCGACGGCATCTCCCTGCTCCTCGTGCTGCTCACCACCCTGCTGTCGATGCTCGCCATCCTCGGCGCCTTCACCGCGATCCACGAGCGCGTCAAGGAGTTCATGATCGCCATGCTGGTCCTGGAGACCGGCATGATCGGCGTGTTCGTCGCGCTGGACTTCTTCCTCTTCTACCTCTACTGGGAGGTGATGCTCATCCCCATGTACCTGCTGATCGGCGTGTGGGGTGGGGAGGAGCGGCTGTACGCGGCGGTGAAGTTCTTCCTCTACACCCTGTTCGGGTCGGTGGTGATGCTGGTGGCGATCCTCGCCCTGTACTTCCAGGCGGGCGGCACCTTCGACATCCAGTCCATCGCCGCGCAGGCGCGTACCTTCTCCCCGGCCTTCCAGGCGTGGATCTTCGCCGCCTTCTTCCTCGGCTTTGCCATCAAGGTGCCCATGTTCCCGTTCCACACCTGGCTGCCGGACGCCCACGTCCAGGCCCCCACCGCGGGCTCGGTGATCCTGGCCGGCGTGCTGCTGAAGATGGGCACCTACGGCTTCCTGCGCTTCGCCATCCCCATGTGCCCCGACGTACTTGCGACCTTCGTGCCGTGGATCATGGGGCTCTCCGGGGTGGCGATCATCTACGGGGCGCTGATGGCCCTGGCGCAGGACGACATGAAGAAGCTGGTCGCCTACTCCTCCGTCTCCCACATGGGCTACATCACCCTCGGCATGTTCGCCCTCAACATCCAGGGGATGGAGGGCGGCATCCTGCAGATGATCAACCATGGCATCTCCACCGGCGCCCTGTTCCTCCTGGTGGGGATCATCTACGAGCGCCGCCACACCAAGCTGATCGCCGAGTTCGGCGGCCTCACCAAGGTGATGCCACTGTTCGCCGTGTTCTTCTCCATCTTCACCATGTCCTCCATCGGCCTGCCGGGGTTGAACGGCTTCGTCGGGGAGTTCCTCACCCTGGTGGGGGTGTTTAATAGCCCGTACCGCCTGTTCGCCGTGGTCGGCGCCTTCGGTATCATCCTCGGTGCCGGCTACATGTTGTGGATGTTCCAGAGGGTGATGTTCAACAAGCTGGACAATCCCGCCAACGCAGGGCTCCAGGACGTGACCTTCCGCGAGTTCGCGGTGCTCGCCCCCCTGGTGGTCCTGGCCTTCTGGATCGGGCTCTACCCCGACCCCTTCCTCGCGATCCTTCACCCGTCGGTCGACCACCTCCTCGCCCAGGCGAGTACCGTCCACGTGGCGCAACTGGAGCTTCTGCCGTGATGCCGGACATCGCCTACGCCGCCCTGCTGCCGGAGATCTGCCTGTCGGTCCTGGCGCTCGCCCTGCTGCTGCTCAACTTCGCCGTGCCGGAGGGCAACAAGGGGAGCATCGCCGCCCTGGCCATCGCCGCCCTGGTGGTGACCGGCGCCTGCATGGTGCCGCTCTGGAACCACCCGGTGATCACTTTCGCCGGCACCTACGCGGTGGACAACTTCTCCCTGTTCTTCAAGGCGGTCTTTCTCCTGGCGGCGGGTCTGGCCATCCTCCACTCCGGCGCCTACCTGCGCCAGGAGGGGATCGAGTACGGCGAGTACTACTCCCTGCTCCTGTTGGCCGCGGTGGGCATGATGGTGATGGCCTCGGGCCGTGACCTGATGGTGATCTACGTTGGCCTAGAGCTGATGTCGGTCACCTTCTATTGCCTGGTGGGACTGATGCGCACCCGCCTCACCTCCAACGAGGCGTCGCTCAAGTACTTCCTCCTCGGCGCCTTCGCCTCCGGCTTCTTGCTGTACGGCTTCTCGCTCCTCTACGGCCTCACCGGTACCACCAGCATCCCCGGCATCCACGCCTTTCTGGCGGCCCATCCGGAGGCGGTGGGGGCGCCCCTGATCCTCGCCATGGTGATGGTGCTCGTCGGCCTCGGTTTCAAGATCGCCCTGGCGCCGTTGCATTTTTGGGCGCCGGATGTCTACCAGGGGGCGCCGACGCCGGTGACCGGCTTCCTGTCGGTGGGCTCCAAGGCGGCGGCGTTCGCCGCCTTGCTGCGCATCTTCGGCAGCGGCCTCGCCGGCCAGGGAGAGCTGTGGGTCGAGCTGCTCACCGGCCTGGCGGTGCTCACCATGATCGTGGGTAACGTCCTCGCCATCCAGCAGGACGACATCAAGCGCATGCTCGCCTACTCGTCCATCGCCCACGCGGGCTACGCCATGGTCGGCGTGGTGGTGGGCGGCGTGGTCGGCACCTCGGCGGTGTTGTTCTACATGCTCGCCTACGCCTTCATGAACCTCGGCGCCTTCGGGGTGATCACCGCCCTGAACCGCACCGAGGGCGAGGCGTCGGCCATCGACAACTTCCGTGGCCTGGCGAAGCTCCGTCCGGGTCTCGCGTTCATCATGTTCGTGCTGCTCTTCTCCCTGGCGGGGATCCCGCCCACCGCCGGCTTCTTCGGCAAGTTCTACATCTTCATGGGCGCGGTGCGCTCCGGCCTGGTGTGGCTGGCGGTGGTGGGCATGCTCAACTCGGCGGTCTCCGCCTACTACTACCTGCGGGTGATCATGGTCATGTACATGAGCGAGCCGGAGGGCGAGGCGCAGGTCCTGGTCTCTCGCCCCATGGCCTGGGGGCTGGCCGCCTCGGTGATCGGCGTCTTTGCCCTCGGGGTGCTGCCAGACACCTTCCTGGCCCTGGCCAAGAGCTCCGTCGCCGGCTTCTGAACGGGCGAGGAGCCCACCATCCACGGGGGGTGAAGCCGCCCGGACCTGTGCCGAGTGGCGAGGTGGGGCGCGTGGCGTCTCCCTCCATATCGCGGGGGCGCTGCGCGCCGCCCCCATTTCCGGCCCAGCCCGGAGCGATCACCGCCTCCCGGTCACGCCCCGAGGTCCACCGTGGTGATCCGTTGTGCCACGGCGATCCCCTCCGGGCGCACCCGCGCGGCGTACACCAGCACCTCGACTCCCCGGGCCGCCGCCTCCCGCAACCCCGCGGCGTAGGCCGGGTCGATGTGGCCGGCGGGGCGGAATGCATGGCAGTCTTCGCGGTTGACCAGGTAGGCCATCGCCGCCCGGTCGCCGGCCGCCACCCGCGCCGCCAACTCGCGCAGGTGGGTGAGACCGCGGGCGGTGACTGCATCCGGGAACATGGCGACGCCGGCCTCGGCGAGGGTGACGTTCTTCACCTCCACGTAGCAGCGCCGGGCGCCGTCCTCCAACAACAGGTCGACGCGGCTGCGCGCGCCGTAGGCGACCTCGCTGCGGACCGCGGGGTAGCCCGCCAGCTCCGGGATCGCCCCCTCTTCGATCGCTTCGCGCACCACCGCGTTGGGCCGGTGGGTGTTCACCCCCACCCAGGTGGTCCCGGCCCACACCAGCTCCCAGGTGTAGCGCAGCTTGCGCCGCGGATTGTGACTGTCGGACAGGAGCACCCGGCTGCCGGGCTCCCGGCACCCAGCCATCCGCCCCGGGTTGGGGCAATGGACCGTCACCTCGCGCCCATCCGCCAGCCGCACGTCGGCGAGAAACCGCTGGTATCGCCGGATCAGGGTCGCCGGGATCAGCGGGTCGGCGAAGCGCATCGCGGCCGTGATCGTAATCCGGGAGGACCGTGGTGGCGAGCGTGCTGGCCAAGAGCGCGGTGCTCGGGGATTACGAGGGGGAGGTGGCCGCGGTCTTCGAGCGCATCGAGCCGTTTGCCGCGGAGCTGCTCAAGGGGCGCCTGGCCAAGGGAGGACGGGCGCTGCTCCGGGAGCTGGGTGACGTGTTGTTGATCGAGTCGCGCATGGTCGGGCGGGCGGAGGTCGGGGAAAAGCCGGAGATCACCTGGGACGCCCCGGAGCTGGACCGGCTGTACGAGAAGCTGGCCAAGGAGTACGAGCTGCGGGACCGGGAACAGGCCCTGGCTCGGAAGCTCGACTTGATCTCACAGGCGGCGAACACCTATCTCCGTCTGTTGAGCGACCGGTGCACCCTGCGGGTAGAGTGGTATATCGTCATTCTGATCCTCGCCGAGATCATTCTGTTGTTCCTGTACGAGTGGCTGCGCACCGGGTAGATCACACGTTGCCGGAGCGGGTGGACGAGAATGCCGCCGCAGCGGCCGTGTCGCTGCCCGCGGCGGTGCTGGCGAGGATCGAGCAAGTCGCGCCGCCCGGTCTGGCGGTCGGGGCGACCCTGTTGCCGTGACCACGGGGTGCGCTGGGTGGGCCTCCTAGCCCGCATTTCTCACCATGAATCTGCTCCGACCGCGCAACCGCCCGTATCTCCTGGCCGGGTCCTCGTCCGAGGTAGGAGCCGGTTGCACCGGCGACCCGCGCCGCCAGGCGCGGCCGGCCTTCTCGGGCCGGAATCGCCGAAGGGATTCGGCTCCTACCGCGGGCCAGCCAGGATCTACGCGCGTTTGCACGGTCTCGTCACGATCCCTGGTGAGAAATGCGGGCTAGAGACCCACCCGCATAAGGATGACGCGAGACCTCACGATCGACGAGTTGTGGGATGCCGCACGGCCTGCAGGCCGGGCCTTTCAGCCCGGCCAGGTCGCGGGCCTGCCGGAGGCGGCGCGCCGCTATCTCGTCCATGCGATCGCCGCGGGAGCCCCCCTCGCCGCGGCGGTGCGGCTGCGCATGCACGGCGAGATCCGGCTGAAGGAGTGGCTGCCCTTCACGGCGGAGCAGGTCATCCACCGGGAGCGCGGCATGATCTGGCAGGCGACGGTGCGCCGCGGGGGTATCGCGATCCGCGGCTACGACCGCCTGCTGGATGGGGCCGGAGTCATGCGCTGGAGGCTGTTCGGCATGTTCCCGGTGGTGGCCGCGTCGGGCCCCGACGTCACGCGTTCCGCCGCCGGGCGGGTGGCCGCGGAATCCGTGTGGCTGCCGTCGCTGCTGTGTGACGGCGCCGTGGCATGGGAGACGCGCGGCCCGTCAGAGGTACGCGCCCGGCTGCCGGTCCACGGGGTGGCGACGGAGGTCGATCTCACCGTGGACGAACACGGCAAGATTGCGACCGTCCACCTCCAGCGCTGGGGCAATCCCGACGGCAGAGACTTCCGTTGGGCGGACTTTGGCGGGGTCGTGGAGGAGGAGGGCAGCTTCGGCCCCTACACCATCCCCACCCGCCTGCGGGTCGGCTGGCACTTCCACGAGGGCCGGTTCGGGCCGGATGGCGAGTTCTTCCGCGTGACCGTCGACGCGGCGATGTTCCGCTGAACGATGTCAGGTCGGTGTGTCGGTAGGCGACGCAGCAGGCACGCGCCTCCCAGCGGATCAGCGAAAACAACGATTCTCGCGAAATCGCATGCGGCCGAGTGTCTCCGGAAGAGGGAACACGAAAGCACGAAGATTCAAAAACACGAAAGAATCCAATGAGTTGTTTTTCGTGCTTTCCGCCTTTCGTGCTCCAGCGGCGCAAGGGCGGCCGAGCGGACAGGGCTATATCTGCTGATCCTCACAGCGTCGTTATGCCGCGACCAGCTCGCCGTCGCGGTAGACCATTCGCCCATCCACCAGGGTGTAGACGGCGCGGCCGACCATGGGCTGGCCCTCCCACGGGGTGTTGCGTGACTTGGAGAAGTGGCGGGCGCTGTCGTAGGTCCAGGTGGCGTGCGGGTCGAAGATCGTGACGTCGGCCACGGCGCCGGGACCGAGGTGGCCGGCGTCGATGCCGAGGATCGCCGCGGGGCCGCTGGTGAGGCGGGCGATCAGGTCCCGCATCGCCATGCCGTGGTCGCGCACCAGGGTCAGCGACAGGGGTAGGCAGGTCTCCAGGCCGATGATGCCGAACGGCGCCTCGTCGAACGGGCGCTCCTTCTCCTCCGGGGCGTGGGGGGCGTGGTCCGTGGCGATGGCGGCGATGGTGCCGTCGATCACCGCAGCGCGCACCGCGTCGCGATCCGCCGGCGAGCGCAGGGGCGGGTTCATCTTCCAGTGGGTGTCGAAGGCCGGCATCTCCGCGTCGCTGAGCAGGAAGTGGTGCGGTGCAGCCTCGGCGCTCACCGCCAGGCTACGGACCTGGGCGCGGCGCACCAGGTCGACGCCGCCGCGGGTGGAGAGGTGGGCGACGTGCAGGGGCGTGCCGGTGAGCTCGCACAGGCGGATGTCGCGGTCGATGTGCACCTCCTCGGCGGCGTTGCAGATGCCGCGCAGGCCGAGCTCGGTGGCGCGCCACCCTTCGTTCATCACCCCGTGGTCGAACAGGCAGTCGTCCTGCGCGTGGATGATCACGGGCACGCCGAACGGCCGCAGGTACTCCATGGCGTGGCGCATCACCAGTCCGTCCTGCACGCCGCGACCGTCATCGGAGAAGGCCACGCAGCCGGTGTCGAACAGCTCCCCGAGGTCGGCGAGGGTCTCGCCTTGCAGGCCGCGGGTGAGGGCGCCGATGGGCCGCACCTTGACGGTTGCGACCTCGGCGCGCTTCAGCATCAGACGGGTGACCGAGGCGTTGTCGTTGGTGGGCACGGTATTGGGCATCGGGCAGATGGTGGTGAAGCCGCCCGCCGCCGCGGCCCGGGACCCGGAGAGGATGTCCTCCTTCCACTCCTGCCCCGGCTCGCGCAGGTGGACGTGGAGGTCGATCAGCCCCGGGCAGACGACGAGGCCCGCGGCGTCGAGGGTCTCCCGCCCCTCCATGGCGCCCCCGACCTGGGCGACCCGGCCGTCGGCGATGCCGAGGTCGCAGGGGCGGTCGATGCCGTGGGTGGGATCGATGAGGTGGCCGTTCTTGATGACGAGGTCGTACATGGTGTTACCGAGGCGTGGGAGGTTCGGGTGGCGACGGGGCGGCGGCTTGACCGTTGGTTCGTTGCCTGGGGGCTCGGTTCGCGAGCAAGCTCGCTCCTACTTCTTCTTTTTGCCCCACATCACGTAGAGCACGGCCATGCGCACCGCCACGCCGCTGGTGACCTGGCTGAGGATCAGGGAGGAGGCGGCATCCGCCAGCTCGTGGGTCAGCTCGACCCCGCGATTGATCGGCCCCGGGTGCATCACCACGCAGTCCGCCGCGGCGAGCGCCAGATGGCGGCGGGTGAGGCAATAGCGTGCCGCGTATTCCCGCACATTCGGGAAGGTGTGGCCGCCCTGGCGCTCCATCTGGATGCGCAGCATCATGATCGCATCCACGCCCTCCACCGCCTCCTCCAGCCGTGTGCACACCCGGCAGCCGTAGCGCTCCACCGCGGCCGGGAGCAGGGTCGGGGGGGCACAGACGCGCACCTCCATGCCCATCGTGCGCATGGCCAGGAGGTTGGAGCGGGCGACCCGGGAGTGGCTGATGTCACCGACGATCGCCACCTGCAGGCCGGCGAGGCCCCCCTTGGCGTGGCGCAGGGTGAACAGGTCGAGGAGCGCCTGGGTAGGGTGGGCGTGACAGCCGTCCCCGGCGTTGATCACCGGCACCGACAGGTGGTGGGCGAGGTAGGCGGCCGCGCCGGAGGCGGGGTGGCGCACCACGATGAGGTCGGTGCCCATCGCCTCCAGGTTGCGCGCCGTGTCGCGCAAGCTCTCGCCCTTCTTCACCGACGAGCCGGTGGCGGAGAAGTTGATCACATCCGCCGACAGCCTCTTGCCCGCCAGCTCGAACGACGAGCGGGTGCGGGTGGAGGGCTCGTAGAAGCAATTCATGATGGTGATGCCGCGCAGGGTCGGCACCTTCTTCACCGCCCGCTGGCCGATCTCGTAGAAGCTCTCCGCCTGGTCGAGGAGGTAGGTGATGTCGGCGGCGGTCAGGTCCGCCGTGTCGAGGAGGTCGGTGTGGGGGAACGGCCTGGTCGGCGTCGCGGTGACGGCATGATCGATGACATCCGGCATAGGGCTTCTCCTGGGCCGACTGCTAGCCGGTGCGCGTCCCCTCGGGCAAGGCCATGATGCACACCGCATCCTCGTCCGCGCCGTCCTCGACGAACCGTACCCGGATGGTCTCCGCCGGCGACGTCGGGACGTTCTTGCCGACGTAGTCGGCGCGGATCGGCAGCTCGCGGTGGCCGCGGTCGACCAGCACCGCCAGCTCGATGCGCGCCGGCCGGCCGAGGGCCATGAGCCCTTCCAGGGCGGCACGGATCGAGCGGCCGGTGTACAGCACGTCGTCGGTCAGCAGGACCAGGGCGCCTTCCAGATCGATCGGGATCTCGGTGCGCACCAGGTCCGGGTAGTCGCTGCGCGCGCGCAGGTCGTCGCGATACAAGGTGATGTCCAGGGTGCCCACCGGCACTCGGATGCTGGCGATCTCCGCGATGCGCTTGGCGAGGCGCCGGGCGAGATGGCTGCCGCGGCTCCGCACGCCGACGACGACGGCGGTGGCGAGATCGTCGTGGGCCTCGATGATCTCGTGGGCCATGCGGCTGATGGTGCGACCGAAGGCCTCCCCCGCCAGCGGTCGGCCGATCTCGATGCGAGGCTCCGGGGCAGTCATTTTCCCCTGCTCCCGCGCCCCGTGGCGACAAAGTACTGCGCTCCAGACTTCCCGCGGCAGAAAATCTCGGAGGTGCGACGTCGCATCGGAGCACTCTTTCGAGCCTCACGGGGCTCGGCTTAAAGAGCAACGGGAGGCTACGCGCGGGTCAGGGGCGAGTCAAGCTGACCGCGTCTTTGGCGCCCCCGCGTCTAGTCCGCATTTCTCACCACGGTGAGACATGCAGACTAGGAAATGCGGGTGCGGTCTGGCGCTCAGGGCCGCGATGCAAACGATTCGGCGCGCCAACGCAGGCTGGCACGAGGCGGTCGTGGCGTGGCAGCACGCCGGACCGGTGTCACTCGGACGAGCGGCCCTCGTCGACCTCGAAGTCGAAGGTGTACTCGACGTCAAACGGAAAGAACACGTACTCGGTCCACTCGGCAGTCACCCGGGCATGGCCCGGTCGGTAGTAGATGTGTACGTCTTGCTTGGGGTCCTCGATCCACACCCCGGTCTCGGCAACGGCGTCATAGATACTCTGCCGGAATTGTTTTTCGTTCGTGATCCCAGCTACTTTCACGGCTTGCTGCACTTGGTCCTTGAAGCGCAGATAAGACATCCACGGCCGGCCCAGTTGCCAGCCCACATAACCGCTCGCCCACACCAAGGCGATGAACAGGAGGAGGCCGATGGGGATCTTGCCGGAATTCATGGAAACGGGTTCCTTCGCGGGAGTTCTCCAGATCCATTTCGGTATGGACGGCAGCGACTGGAGTGGCGGCCCCCGGGGGGGTGGTGGGGATCCGGGCTGGCTCTCACCCTGCATCTCCTCGAAGATGGAAAAATGAAGATCGGCCGGATGACCCTCGGCGCCCACGTCTCGACCTCCGGCGGCGTCGACAAGGCGCCGCAGCGCGGCCACGAGATCGGCTGCGACGGGATGCAGGTATTCACGCGCAACCAGCGAAGCTGGCGTGCCAAGCCATTGGCGGATGAGGAGGTCTCCACCTTCCGCGAGCAGCGCGAGCGGCTCGGCATCCGCGCGGTGATGAGCCACGACAGCTACCTCATCAACCTCGCCTCACCGGACCCGCACAGGCGCAGGCAATCGGTGGCGGCATTCGAGGCGGAGCTCGAGCGCTGCCATGCCCTCGGTATCGAGCTGCTCAACTTCCATCCCGGCTCGCACCTGGACGCGGGGGTGGAGGCGGGGATCGAGACCCTGTGCGCCAGCCTCGACGGCATCTGCGCGCGCCATCCGGAGGCCTCCGACGTCACCCTGGTGCTTGAGACCGTCGCCGGTCAGGGGACGAATATCGGCCGGACTTTCGAGGAGATCCGGACGATTCTCGACAATGTGGATGAGCCCGAGAGGTTTGCGGTGTGCGTCGACACCTGCCACATCTTCGCCGCTGGATACGACATCCGCAGCGACGCCGGGTGGGAGGCGACCTGGGCGGCGTTCGACCGGGTGATCGGCCTTGAGCGCCTCGCGGCGTTCCACGTCAACGACTCCAAGGGCGCGTTCGACAGCCGCAAGGACCGCCACATGCTCCTCGGCCGCGGCGAGATCGGCCCGGAGGCGTTCCTGCGCCTGGTGACCGACCGGCGGACCCGCTACCGCCCGATGTTTCTGGAGACTCCCACCGCCCCCGAGGGCTACGCCGCCGAGCTGATCTGGCTGCGGGAGATGGCCGCCGCCGGCGCGGTACCGCCCCTGCCCGAGGTGGAGGAGGGGCGCGGCGGGCTATAACCAGCGGGATGCCCGCAAGCTGGCCGAGCAGTTGCCGGCCGGGGTGCTCACGCCGGGGATGCCGCCGGCCCCGGACGCAGAGTCGGCGCGCGGCCCAGCCGGCCGACGCCGAGGCGGTGGGGTCTTAGCCCGCATTTCTCACCACGGGTCGTCGCGAGACCGCGCAAATGGCCGTAGATCCTGGCCGGCCCGCGGTAGGAGCCGAATCCCTTCGGCGACCCAGGCCCGCGCAGGGCCTGTTGCGCGGATCGCCGGTGAAACCGGCTCCTACCCCTGTCGAGGACTCGGACGAGGTGGGCCAGGAGATGCGGGCAGTGGCGCGGGCGCAGCAGAGTCGTGGTGAGAAATGCGGGTTAGTGCTGCTTCCGGGGCATAGCGACACCTTGACCGCGATCGGGCTCGTGGTGGAGCTGTGCTACTTGGGCCGGTGCGATTCCCACGGGGGCTGATGAGCTACCTGGGGCTGGTGCCCAGTGAGCACTCCAGCGGCGGCCATACCCGCCGGGGCGGGATCACCCAGATCAGGACGGGCTCCACCCGCCACGCCCTTGTTTCACGCGACGGAGACGGGCGCAGCCATGGCCAGGGGCACGACCTCCAGGGTGTGATTTCCGAGATACGGGTCGGCCTGGTCGGCGATCGGCTTGGGGACCACCTTCCAGAACTGCGCGGCGTAGGCGGGCCAGCGGTCGAGGAGGGCGCGGGCGTGGTCGCTGTGGGTCGCCCGCAGGTGCTGGTGGAGGAGGCGGCACACGAGGTGCTCCTCCGCCGGTCCGAGGCGGCGGATATCCACCATGGCCGGGTTGACGCGCGCGGCGAAGTTCCCTTGCTCGTCGAGGCAGTAGGCGTAGCCGGCGGCCATCCCGGCACCGAAGTTGCGGCCGGTCGCTCCCAGCACCACCACCAGGCCGCCGGTCATGTACTCGCAGCAGTGGTCGCCGGTGCCCTCCACCACGGCGACCGCGCCGCTGTTGCGCACCGCGAACCGCTCGCCGGCGCGGCCGGCGACGAACAGCCGCCCACCGGTGGCGCCGTACAACACCACGTTGCCGACGATCACGTTGTCGCGGGCGGCGAAGCGGGCGCGGGGTGAGGGCCGCACCGCGATCTCACCCCCGGCCATGCCCTTGGCCACGTAGTCGTTTGCCTCGCCCTCCAGCACCAGGCGCATGCCCGGCATGCAGAACGCCCCGAGGCTCTGCCCGGCGCTCCCCTCGAGATGGATCTGGATCACGCCGTCCGGCAGCCCCGGCAGGTGGAAGCGCCGGGCGATCTCCCCGGCCAGGCCCGCCCCCACGGTGAGGTGGCGGGTGCGCACCGGATAACGCAGGTGGACCGGCAGGCCGTAGTCGAGGGCCGGCGCGGCGTCGCGCAGGATCTTCTCCCGGTCGAGGGAGTGGATCGGCCGCTGGTTGCGCGGCCGGGCGGGGCCCCGCCGCTCCCCCGCGGGACGCCGGAGTAGGCGCTCCACCTGGAGGTGGCGACCCCGGTCCGTGGGCTCCAGACGGCGCGGGACCAGGAGGTCTGCTCGGCCCACCGCCTCCTCCACGTTGCGCAACCCGAGGGCGGCAAGGAGCTCGCGCACCTCCTCCGCCACGAAGGTGAGGTAGCGCACCACGTGGTCGACCTCGCCGCGGAACGTCTTGCGGATCAGGTCGTCGCGCTGGGTGGCGATGCCGGTGGGGCAGTTGTTCAGGTGGCAGTGGCGCGCCATGCGGCAGCCCATGGCCACGAGGGAGGCGGTGCCGAAGCCATACTCGTCCGCCCCGAGGAGGGCCGCCACCACCACGTCGCGTCCGGTCTGGAACCCGCCGTCCACGCGCAGGCGCACCCGGCCGCGCAGGCCGCCACGCATCAGCACCTGCTGGGTCTCGGCCAGCCCCAGCTCCCAGGGGCAGCCGGCGTGCTTGATGGACGACAGGGGGGAGGCGCCCGTGCCCCCCTCGGCGCCGCTGATCTGGATGTAGTCGGCATACGCCTTGGCCACGCCGGCGGCGATGGTCCCCACGCCGCTCTCGGCCACCAGCTTCACCCCTACCCGTGCCCGCGGGTTGACCTCCTTGAGATCGTGGATGAGCTGGGCGAGGTCCTCGATGCTGTAGATGTCGTGGTGGGGTGGGGGCGAGATGAGGGGGATGCCCGGCACGGCGAGGCGCACCCGGGCAATGAACTCGGTCACCTTGGCGCCGGGGATCTGGCCCCCCTCGCCCGGCTTGGATCCCTGGGCGATCTTGATCTCGATCTCCTGCGCGCGGGCCAGGTACTCCGGGGTGACGCCGAAGCGGCCCGAGGCCACCTGCTTGATGCGGCCGTCGCTGGGCTCCGCACCCGCCGGCGGGAAGTACCAGCGCCGGTCCTCGCCGCCCTCGCCGGTGTTGCTGCGCGCCCCCATGCGGTTCATCGCCGTGGACAGGACCTGATGCGCGGCGGGGGAGAGGGCGCCCAGGGACATGGCGCCGGTGACGAAGCGGTGGCGGATCGTCTCCACCGCCTCCACCTCCGCCAGCGGCACGGCCGGCAGGGGGGAGCGCGGCTCCACGAGGAACCGCAGGGCCCGGCGATGGCCATCGTTCACCGCGGCGGCGAAGTCGCGGTACGCGGCCCGGTCGTCGTGCTGCACCGCCTTGTGCAGGACCTTGACCGAGTCGGGGCTGAAGGCGTGGTGCTCGCCCTGGCGCCGGAAGCGCACCACGCCGCGGTCGATCAGCGCC
>DASWHD010000087.1:0-3330 GCA_036393335.1 bacterium | reverse complement strand
CGGCGCTGCTGGAGCTCGCCCAGCTCGGAGCGGAGAGGATCGGTGAGGTTTTCCTCCCGCGTGACCACGTCGAAGACCCGGGTCGCCAGCTCCATCACCCCGAGGGAGTGCTCGAAACGCCGGTGGGTGGCGCCGGGGTAGACCAGATAGGTCAGGGCGAGCTGGTGGATGTGCCGCAGGCGCTGGAAGGGCCGCGAATCGACCACCTCCCGCTCGGCCGACGTGAGGCGCACGAAGACGTGGATCGGATCGCGGATCTCGTGAACGTGTTTAGCCATGGCGGCGCAATTTCGCAGGGATTACGCCCGCTCCTGGACGAGACGGGTCAGGCAGGCGATGGCGCGCCGCAGGCTGTCCGAGCGGTGGGCGGCGACCTCGGGGCGCCAGTGCTTCTCGGCATACTCGATGAGGTGCGAGGTGTACGCAGGACCCACCGCGCGCCCGCTCCCTTCCCGGGGCACCATGTCCGTGCGGATGTCTCGGCGCCGGGAGCGCCGGGCGAGGTTGACCATCACCGACTTCGGGTTGTCGAGGTCCTCGGGAGCGGCGGGGATCGCGCGGTGCGTCACGCGCAGGTGGTCCGCGAGGGCCTGGGCGTCCGCCATGAGCCACGCCTCGATTTGCCGCACCGCAATCCGGAAGCAGAGCCGGGGGGCAGGGTTCGGCAGCCAGTCCTGACGCAGCGGAGGGGCGCAGTCGGCGTCGCGATCCAGGTCCACGAGCACGAGCCACGGGGTGTGTCGGGCCGCGTTGTTGTAGCCGTTGATCCGCGCCCGCAGGGCAGGCTTGCCGTGCTTCCCATAGACCGTCCCCGGTGCCGCCCCGACCTCTCGGATGAGTCTCCGCGCCACCACTTCATCCACATCCCCCTCGACCGCCGCCGAGATCGTGATGGGCACCGGCATCTCATGCATCTCCGAACAGGGTGAGGAAGCTCGCCTGCTCCGGCCGGGTCTTGGGGATCACGATGTCCGCCAGGGAGAGCCCGCCGGCGAGCAGGTCGCGAATCTCCCGCTGCGAGCTCGCGGGGCTGACTTCCGTGCCCTCCCTGCCGGGGATGAGGAGGAATGCCTCGTCGAGGGCAATCCCCTCGTCGCGCAACAGGTCGGGGGAGTGGGTGCTGATGAAGATCTGCCGTTTCGTGCGCCGCTGGAGCCGCGCGAACATCTGCGGCAGGAAGCGGACGATCTCCGGGTGAAGGGAGAGCTCCGGCTCCTCCAGTAACAGGGAACCACCAACCTCCATCGCCACCCACAGGAGCCCCATGAGGCGGAGTGTGCCGTCGGAGAACTGCTCTTCGGTCTGCCACGCCCCTTGCGGCCGCCAATGCTCATACTTGCCACGGAGATGGGGGGTGCCGCGCTCGTCGCGCCACAGCTCGATCTCGCGCAGCTGAGGAACGGCGACGCGCAGTGCCTCCTGGATGCGCCAGAGGCGGGCCTTGCGGGTCCGCTCCGGGGTCTTGGCCACCTGCTCCAGGAAGTCGCCGCCGAAGGGGTCGTTGGCCCGGCCGACGGAGCGGTCCGGCTCCCGTACAAGCTGGGGGACGATGTGTAGATAGCGGATCGCGGCGAAGAAGGTCGCCAGGTCGCGGAACTCGCGGTTCACGTTCACCTGTTCGAGGTAGGTCTGCGTGAGCCGGGCGGGATCGGCGTCATCGTCCTGGGTGGGCCGCGCGAGGACCTCCCTGCCATCCACCACGACGCGTTCCTTCTGCACGCGTGGGCGGCGCTGGTTGTCCTGTTTGAAGGCCAGCTCGTACTCCCAGCGTGCTGCACCGGCCTCTTGCTCCAGCTCCACGCGGAGCTCGACATCCGGATAGCGTCGCGCCGCCAGGCAGCGGATCGCGCTCACGCCGCCGCGCTTGCCGACGGCTTCCTGAAAGCCGCCACCGGAGGAGGCCAGATCGCGCAAGAAACGGAAGGCATCCAGGAGGTTTGACTTACCCGAGGCATTGGGCCCCACGAGGAAGACGCGATCCGGGATCGCTACATCGATGTGCGCGAAATTCTTCCAATTCAGCAGGTGCAGGCCGCGGAATCGGAGATCTTTGCCCATTCGCTCTCCCCTCTACTCGAGAGTCGGAGCCGTACTCGCTGCCATCTTCGCGCACCTACACGGGCTCCATCATGGCTTCCGCACGGCACCGGATGTCGGTTCTATGCCGGCGTGCGAGCAAGGATCCGCACGGAGTGGGCAAACCTAGGGCCGGGTCCGGAGGGCGTCAAGCGCGAGCCCGGCGGCGACACAAAGCCGGGCTTGGTGGCGGCACGGCGATCGTGCGGTGCATGATGGACCGTGCGGTACGACTCGGCGGAGTGCAGGGTACGAACGTGATGGAGGCCAACCTGCCGCCCGGGATGGAGCTGCGGGCGATCGAGGTGGCGACGCCGGATGGCGTGATCCAGGGCAAGGTGGCGGTGACCACCGGGCCGATGCGCCTGAGCGGGCTGGTGCGCATCGCCTACGAGGTGACCAACGCCCTGGTGGCGCGCGCCGTGCAGGTGGAGGAGGCTGCCGGGCGGCGCATCTCGTGCTGTGCCGGCTGCGGGGCGTGTTGCCGGCACATGGTGCCCGTGTCGCCCCCCGAGGCGTTCGCTCTCGCGGACCTCCTCGACCGCCTCACCCCCGCCCGCCGCCGGGTCGTGGTGCAGCGCTTCGCGCGCATCGTGGAGACCCTGCGGGCCCGGGACATGATCGACGAGTTGCTCGCGCCGCGGATCAGCGGCGAGGCGTCCCTGCCGATCGCGCGGCGCTACTTCGCCCTCGGGATGGCGTGCCCGTTCCTGGAGGACGAGTCGTGCAGCATCCACGGCGACCGGCCGGTGGTGTGCCGGGACTTCAACGTGACCTCACCCGCCGAGTGGTGCCGCGCACCCTACGAGCACGACATCGCGAAGGTGGCGATGCCCCTGCCCCTGGCGGCGCCGCTGGCGCGGCTCACGGCGGCGGTGGGCGGGATCGAGCCGTGTCTTATCCCCCTCACTCTGGTGCCCCATTGGGTGGCGCGGCACGACGCCCTGCGCCGGCGAGAGTGGCCGGGGCCGGAGCTGTTCGACCGCTTCCTGCGCGAGATCGGCACCCCGCGATCCTATTGCGGGGGCGGCGAGGGGAACAGGGCGTAGGGCGGCGCCGGCTCCTGATCCGGGGGGACGTAGGCCGGTGCGGCCTTGCCGCCGGGACCGAGACGGCGCACGTAGCGGTAGATCGCGCGCAGGTCCTCGTCCCGCATGTCGTTCAGGGTGTACCACGGCATCGGCGGCCGCGCCTTGAGATTCTTCGCCGTCACCAGCCACTCCTCCTCGGTGAGGCCGGCGAAGTACAGGCGCA
>DASWHD010000086.1:0-6578 GCA_036393335.1 bacterium | reverse complement strand
AACCAAGGCGCGGTTCCCAGCCACCGGTCCAGGTAGTAACCGACCGCCACGCCGAGGGCGAGCGCCACCAGGAGGTAGAGCCCCATGGCCGAGAGCTCGAGGCGGCGCAGGTTGTTGCGCGAAAGGACGGGTGGCGGGCTACCGAAGGGGCGTTTCTTGCGGGGCCCGGCCATCGCGACTCCTCCAGCAAACAACGCGGCCGCCGCGAGGGCCGCCGGCACCGACGGGAGAGGCAAGGGACTACCGCGCCATCGTCGGCGGACGGTCCGCCCGGTGCGGCTACCTTGGAGTCTCTCCTGCACGATTTCTTGCGGATGCGCGCAACGCCACTACATCCGCTCTAGGGCGTTGAAGAAGTAACCGATCTCGAACGCCGCGGTCTCCGGGCCGTCGGACCCGTGTACGGCATTGTTCTGGATGTTGGCCGCGAAGCGTTTGCGGATCGTTCCTTCGGCCGTCTGTGCCGGGTTGGTGGCACCCATGAGCTCACGGTTGCGGGTGATGACGTCCTCGCCTTCCAGGACCATGACCAGGATCGGCCCCTCGGTCATGAAGGCAGTGAGCTCCCCGAAGAAGGGACGCTCCCGGTGGACGGCGTAGAACCCCTCCGCCTGCCTCTGGGTCAGGTGGACCATCTTCGCCGCGACGATGCGGATCCCCTGCCGCTCAAAGGTGGTGATGATTTCGCCGATGTGGCCGCCGGCCACCGCGTCGGGCTTGATGATCGACAGGGTGCGTTGCATTCAATCCATTCTCCCCCGCAGGGGGAGTCCTGTGGGGCCCTCTCCCCTCGGGAGAGGGACGGGGTGAGGGCGTTTGGAAGTAGTGAGCTGGGTTGTGAGGGTGCTTTCGATAAGCGCCTGGGCGGTAGCCTACTGCACTAGCGCCCGGCCCTGTCGCCCCCACCCCGGCCCTCCCCCGGAGGGGGAGGGGGGATGGAATGCTCGCCTGTTAGCAAAAAGCATACGCCTAACGCACCACCAGGGGCACGATCACCAGGCTGATGATGCTCATCAGCTTGATGAGGATGTTCATGGCCGGGCCGGAGGTGTCCTTGAAGGGATCGCCGACGGTATCACCCACGACCGCCGCCTTGTGGGCGTCGGAACCCTTCTTCTCACCGGACAGCTCACCCTTTTCGATCCCCTTCTTGGCGTTGTCCCAGGCACCGCCGGCGTTGGCCATGAACAGGGCCATGAGCACGCCGGTCAGGGTGGCGCCGGCGAGCAGCCCACCGAGGGCCTCGGGGCCGAGGATGAGGCCGACGATCACCGGCGTGGTCACCGCCAGCACGCCGGGGGCGATCATCTCCTTCAGCGCACCCTGGGTGGCGATGGCCACGCAGCGGCCGGAGTCGGGCTTTACCCCCGGCTTGCCTTCCAGGAGGCCGGGAGTTTCGCGGAACTGGCGGCGAATCTCCTCCACCATCGCGCCGGCCGCCTTGCCCACGCTGGTCATGGTCATGGCGCCGACCAGGAAGGGGACGATGCCGCCGAGGAACAGGCCGATGACCGTCATCGGGTCGGTGACCTCGATCTTGAAGTTGGGCAGGATGGCGCGCACCGCCAGGTTGTAGGCGGAGAACAGGGCCAGGGCCGTGAGGGCGGCGGAGCCAATCGCGAACCCCTTGCCGATCGCCGCCGTCGTGTTGCCCAGGGCGTCGAGGCCGTCGGTGATCTCCCGCACCTCGGGACCGAGCTCGGCCATCTCGGCGATGCCGCCGGCGTTGTCCGCCACCGGGCCGTAGGCATCCACCGACATGGTGATGCCGACCGTGGCCAACATCCCGACCGCGGCGATGGCGATGCCGTAGAGGCCCGCGTAGTAATTGGCCACGAAGATCATGATGCAGATCACGATCAGGGGCGCGGCCGTCGACTCCATGCCCACGGCCAGGCCGTAGATGATGTTGGTCGCCGGGCCGGTCTGGCTGGCCTTGGCGATCTTGCGCACCGGCGGCTTCCACGAGCCGGTGTAGTACTCGGTGATCAGCCCGATGCAGATGCCGCCGATGGTGCCGGCGAGGACCGCCCAGAAAACGTTGTTATCCACGCTCTGGAAGCGGATCAGCACCAACGCCGCCACCAGGAAGAGGCCGGCGGCGATGAACGTGGCGTTGCGCAGGGCACCGGCCGGATCCATGTCCTTGAGGATGCGCATGGAGGCGATCCCGAGCAGGGAGGCGATCAGGCCGACGGCGGCAAGCACCAGGGGGAGGGCCATGAGCAGGGAGTGGGCCGCATGGGTCTCAAGACCGCCGGTGAGGTTGCCCAGCTCGGTGGCCGCCACCGTGGCGCCGATGGCGATGGTCGCCACCATCGCGCCCACGTAGGACTCGAAGATATCCGCGCCGAGGCCCGCCACGTCCCCTACGTTGTCCCCCACGTTGTCGGCGATGACCCCGGGGTTGCGCGGGTCGTCCTCCGGGATGCCGGCCTCGACCTTGCCTACCAGGTCGGCACCGACGTCCGCCGCCTTGGTGTAGATGCCGCCGCCGACCCGGGCGAAGAGGGCGATGGACGAGGCACCCATGCCGAAGCCGGAGAGGATGGCGGCGGTCTCCGGCTTGCCGAAGAACAGGAAGTAGACCCCCAGTCCAATCAGGCCGAGGCTCGCCACCGACAGGCCCATGACCGAGCCGCCGTTGAAGGCGACCAGCAACGCCGCCCCCTGCCCCTTGTCCTTGGCCGCCGCAGTGGTGCGCGCGTTGGCGCTGGTGGCGGCGGTCATGCCGGAGTAGCCGGCGGCGATGGAGCACACCGCACCGCCGAGGTAGGCGATGGCCGTGAGCCAGCCGTTCTCCGGCAGGAAGAGGCCGAGCAGGCAGAAGACGAGGACGACGAACACCCCGATGTACTTGTACTCGGTGAACAGGAAGGATTTCGCGCCTTCCTGGATCGCCTCGGAGATCGCCACCATCTGCGGGGTCCCTGCGCTCAACTTGCGCAGCGACTGGAAGATCAGGAAGGCGACCACCAAGCCCACCGCGCCGACCACGGGCACAAACTTGATCCAAGCTTCCATGCGCCTACTCCTCCCGCGGGACCGCGCGCGGCGGCCCGCTACGTGAACTCGCACCGGCGGCCCAGCAGCGGGCGAACAGGTTTCTGGCCGGCGACCGCGATTAACCAACAACGAGTTGTTATACCGGCTTCGGGGTTCATGTTCAACGGCGACGGCGCTCATGAAGCGGCGATCGTCGCGACCATCGGCGCGTGCAATGCACCGTTCGAGGCAATGATTTCGCTGCCGTAAATGGTGTATGCCTCGCCGCGGAAATCGCTGAACCGGGCCCCCGCCTCGGCGGCGATCAGGGTGCCGGCGGCCAGGTCCCACGGCTTCAGATTGGCCTCCCAGAAGCCGTCGAATCGGCCGGCGGCGAGGTAGCAGAGGTCCAGCGCCGCGGAGCCATCGCGGCGTACCGCCTGGGCCGCCAGGACGAAGCGGCGAAAGAGATCGAACGGCCCCTCGCCGCGTTCCGCGATGTCGTAGGGGAAGCCCGTCACCAGCAACGCCCGCGAAAGTTCCGTTACCCGCGACACGTGTAGGCGCCGACGGCTGCCGTCGCTCACGTGCAGGAAGGCGCCACCGGCGTGGGTCGTGGTAAAGGTCTCCCCCAAGGCCGGCGCGTGCACCACCCCCACCGCGAGGCGCCCGGCGATCTCCAGGCCGATGGAGACACAGTAGAACGGGTAGCCATGGGCGAAGTTGGTGGTGCCGTCCAGGGGATCGATGATCCACCGGTGGTCCCCCACGCCGTCCCGGGCGCCCCCCTCTTCCGCCAGGATGGAGTCCCCCGGATACCGGCGCCGTAGCTCCTCGACTACCAGGGCCTCGCTCGCGCGGTCCGCGTCGGTGATCAGGTCGATGCGGTGCCCCTTGGAGGCGATCTTGAAGCCGCGCCGCTGGTGATCGAGGAGCACCTCCCCGGCCGCGCGGGCGACGGTGATCGCCGCCTCCAGATACACGTCATGGCTTGCAGGCACTTGCTCGCTCCCTCCCTTCGCCCTACCACAGACAAGAACTAACCACAGTCCCGGGCCGATGAACACCGATGGCGGAGTCGGTGGTCGTCAACGAGTGGGCACGGCGTGCGCCGCGGGCGGTGGTCGCTGCCCCGGAGCGGTGCGGTGATGCACCAGCTCGGTGCGTGAGGCTCCGCCCGGCCGTCGTGCCGGATGCTGGCACCGCGTGGCAAAACCTATGTAAGTCAATGGAAAAACTCTTTTCCAGAGGGAGCGAAGCCCCGTGGCACACCTGGCACCGTCCTTGCTCCCTGCTCGCCGACTGCACCACGCGCACCCCGAGGTGAGCTTCCCCTCTTTGCGAAAGGATGGCCATGAACGACATCACCCTCCGGCGGCAGCTACTCTCTATCGACGACCCCACACGCTCGGACCGACCTTGCGCCGACTCCCCAACCCCGTCGGCGGCGGGCTCATCACGCCCCTTCACGACGCTGGCCGCGAAGTCCGAGGGACCGCGGGCGCGGTGGCGAATCTCCCGTCTCCCCGCCGATGGCGCATCGCAACGCGCGGCGCGCCACGGCGCGGCGACCGACGACGTCCAATGGGCGCCCCTGGTGGCCTTGCCCGATCTCCTCATCCCGATCCTCCTGACAAGTGCGACCGAGGCCGATCGCGCTCTCTTTGCCCGCCGGCTGCACGACCTCGGGGCGCGGCGCCACGGCCCATTCGTGACCGTCCATTGCCCCGGTCGCAGCGCCGAGGAGATCGACTTCGCGCTGTTCGGCGATGACACGTGGAACGCCGCCGCTGAGGGCGTCAGCGACGGTGGCGCGGTGCTCGCTGCCACCGGGGGCACACTGTACGTCGACGAGGTCAGCCGGCTCGCTCTCCGTACTCAGGCGAAGTTGCTCCACGCCCTCGAACGGCGACGTCACCCCGGGGTCGTGACGGAGGCGGAACTCCCCCTCGATTTCCGCCTCATCGTCGCCACCACCGCCGACCTGCGGGCCGAGGTGCGGCGCGGTCGGTTCCGCGCCAGCCTGCTGTTCGCCATCTCGGGCTTTGCCCTCTGGGTACCGCCGCTGGCCGCGCGGCCGGAGCAGGCTACCGCGCCGCATCTGAACGCCACGATTTACCTACGGTGATGGGCCGGTGCGAGGCCGCGCGGATCGTTTTCGCTCGCGGCCTGGCCTAGAACCCGCACCGCGGGCCACCACCGGGAGATGGGATCGGCTGTGCGCGTAGTCGATTTATGCGGTGAACCGCGGATGGGGGCTTGGCGCGCCCGTGCCGTCCCTCGATAATCGGCACCCACCAGGAGGCGCCGCCATGGATCCCCGTACCCGCATCGCCGTCGTATCGCTCGTCACCTTCCTGGCGCCGCGGACGGTGCAGGCGGCGCAGATCTACGGCGCCCTGTCCAAGGACGGCAGTCCTCTGGGGGGTACGCCCGTGACGGTGGCGTGCGACAGCGGCGACCGCGACGAGACGCGCACCGACGATCACGGCGCCTACCGCCTGTTCGTGGCCCGCACCGGCCGCTGCACCCTGAGCCTGCCGGAGCACGGTGGGGCGAGCGCCGCGATCTACTCCTTCGACGAGCCCGTGCGCTTCGACTTCGACGTCGTCCCCGCCGGCGGCGGCTTCCAGCTCCGCAAGCGGTGATGACCACCGAGGTGAAGGACCGCTGGGACAAGGCCGACGTCATCCTCAAGCCCGTCGGCGGGCTGCTGACGGCCCTCGCCGTGGCCCTCGTCGGCATCTTCGGCAGCCGTTACCTGAACCAGCGGCAAGCCGACGAGACCAACATCCGCCTCTACGCCCAGATCATGAGCGGCCGCGAGGCGGCGGACACCTCCCTGCGCCAGCAGATGTTCAA
This sequence comes from bacterium, assembly GCA_036393335.1. GTDB lineage: Bacteria > CG2-30-53-67 > CG2-30-53-67 > CG2-30-70-394 > CG2-30-70-394 > DASWHD01. The sequence goes on along the minus strand of DASWHD010000086.1, from coordinate 731 downwards.
CTCGATCATCACGACCTTCCTCGATCCGCAGAACCGGGACGGCAACGGGGTGCGGCCGGAGGAGAAGGTGCTGGCCGTCGAGCTGCTCGCCTACAACTTCCACGACGCCCTGGACATCGGCCCCCTCTTCCAGCACCTGGAGTACGAGCTCACGGCTCTCCGGCCCGACGGCTCGTCGGACGACGCCGACCCGGCCCGCCTCGAGCAGCGCAAGGACGGGCTGGAAAAACGCCTGGTGCGCGTCGCCCGCGAGGTGACCGGCAAGCAGATCGCGGCCCTCGAAGACGTGGGGGTGGTGCGCGAGGACCTGCTGTTCTTCGACGATCTCGACCAGCATCCGGAAGGGGTGGAGCTGCGGCAGGAAGTTCTAGGCCTCCCTGCGGAGGCGGCCTACGAGGCCGACGAGCCCCAACGCCGCTTTACCCTCTGGGCGCTGCAGGCCTCGCCTGAGCGCAAGGAGCTGAAGGTGCGCCTGGAGGTGTGGCCGGTAGGCGCGAACAAGTCCGAGGCGGACCTGACGTTCTCGGTGGGCTACTTCGACTTCCCGATGATCGACAACGTGCGCCTCGCCCACGGCCAGCGCGCGGCGGTGGTGCTCAAGAACTGGGCGCCGGGATCGGCGAAGCTGGCGTTGGTCTATTTTCCCGGGTCGCGCGCCAGCTTGAAGGAGAAGCCGTACTACGACGAGGTGGTCGAGGAACTGGTGCGCGCTCAGCGCCGGCTCGGCAGCG
>DASWHD010000085.1:0-21598 GCA_036393335.1 bacterium | reverse complement strand
AGGGATGCACCCGACGTGCAGGCAGACCCCGCCCGGCAGGGGGGCGGTGTCGATGAGGGTCACCTGCATCCCCAGGTCTGCCGCCAGGAAGGCGGCGGCATAGCCACCGGGACCGGCGCCGATCACGGCGAGGGGAGTGGTCGGATCAGCCATGGTCACGGCTCCGTAGGCTTGCGAGAGGGTCCCCCATGATCAGTACCCTCGGTTCTCACCCCTCCAGGCTGAGGAGGAAGGGCTCCTCCAGGAGTTCCACCAGGCGGCGCAGGAAGCGGATCGCCGCGGCGCCGTCCACGGCGCGGTGGTCGTAGGACAGGGACAGGGGCAGGAGGAGGCGCGGCAGGAAGGTGGCGCCGTCGCGGTCATAGACCGGGGTCATGCGCCCGCGGGAGACGCCGAGGATGGCGACCTGGGGTGGATTGACGATGGGGGTGAAGGCCGTGCCACCGATCCCCCCGAGGTTGGTGATGGTGAAGGTGCCGCCCTGCATCTCCTCCAGGGTGAGCTTGCCGAGGCGGGCACGCTCGGAGATGTCCCCCAGCTCCAGGGCAAGCGCCTCGATGTTCTTGGCGTCCACGTCGCGAATCACCGGCACCAGCAGCCCGCGCTCGGTGTCCACCGCCACCCCCAGGTGGTAGTAGCGCTTGTACACCATCTCGCCGGCCGCCGTGTCAATGCTGGCGTTGAGGTCGGGGTGCTCCTGGAGGGCGATGGCCACCCCCTTGAGGAGGATGGCAGTGAGGGTGAGGCGGCCACCGGCCTGCTCCACCCGCGGTGCATGCCGCTTGCGCAAAGCCTCCAGGTCGGTGATGTCCGCCTCCTCCACCTGGGTGACGTGGGGGATGGTCGTCCATGCCTGGGCGAGGCGCTCCGCGGTGCGGCGGCGGATGGTGGTGAGGGGCACCCGCTGCACCGCGCCCCAGCGGGTGAAGTCCGGCAGCGGCTCGGCCGCCGGCGCACCGGGCGCCGCGACGCTTCGCTCCCGGGCGTAGGCCTTCACGTCGTCCTCGGCGATCCGTCCGCCAGGGCCACTGCCGTGCACCCGCTGGATGTCGACGCCGATCTCGCGCGCCAGGCGGCGGACCATGGGGGAGGCGGGGACCGGGACGGCGTCGGCCTTGGGTGGGGGCGGCTGGGACGCTCGGGCTGGGGGGGTGCGCGGAGGTGCGGAGGTCGCGACGGGCGGGGGCGAAGCCGGTGTTGCCTCGACTGGTGGTCGCTCTTCCGTGCGCCGGACCTGGGTGGCCGGGGCCGGCGGTGGCTCCGCCGCCGGCTGCTGCGCGGCCTCTGCTCCCGCTTCGGTATCGATCGTGACCAGCGTCGCGCCCACCGCCGCCTCCTCCCCCTCCCGGACGTGGACCTCCGCCACCACCCCGGCGAAGGGACAGGGGACCTCCAGGACCGCCTTGTCCGTCTCCAGTTCCACCACCGCCTGTTCCGCGGCGATCGTCTCGCCCGGCGCCACGAGGACCTTCACCACCAGCCCGGCCTCGATCCCTTCCCCCAGCTCCGGCAGCACGAACGGTCGTTTCATGCCCGGCCCTCCGCGAGGTGCGGCGGCGGAACGACAGGAGGACTCGCGCAGAGGCGCGGAGGCGCGGAGGGGCGGAAATGCGGCGTGACTCCGACCCGGGCGTCGATCGCGAACGACGCACCCGGCTCTCCAGATGGTCTAGGACGGCAAAACCGCTGTCTGGACGAAGACCGGCGTCGGTTCGTGTGCACCACCGTTTCCCTTCGTGTTCCGTTCTCTGCACATCTGCGTCTCTGCGCGAGATCTTGGGCCCCCTGACGCATCACGACACTACCGGGTCCGGCCGCTCCGGGTCGATGCCCCACTCGTTCCGGGCGCGGACCACCGCCGCGGCGTCCACCCGGCCCTCCCGCACCAGGGCGGTGAGGGCGGCGAGGGCGATGTGGCGGGCGTCGACCTCGAAGAAGTCGCGCAGGGCGGCGCGGGTGTCGCTGCGGCCGAAGCCGTCGGTGCCGAGGCAGGTGGGGGGGCGTGGCAGCCAGCGGGCCACCGTACCGGGCAGGGCGGTGACGTAGTCGGAGACCGCCACGATCGGTCCCTGGGTCCCCTCCAGACAGGTGCGGAGGTACGGGATCCGCGGGGTCGCCTCGGGATGCAGCCGGTTCCACCGCTCCGCGGCCAGGCCGTCCCGGTGCAGCTCCTTGTAGCTGGTGACGCTCCACACGTGGGCGGCGACGCCGTGGTCCGCGAGGAGGGCCTGGGCGCGCACGGCCTCGTTCACCAACGCGCCGCTGGCGAGGAGCTGGGCCTCGGGCCGGTCGCCTACCTCGACCACGGGGCGAAACCGGTAGAGCCCCCGCAGGATCCCCTCCTCCACCCCGGCCGGCATGGGGGGCTGGGGGTAGGTCTCGTTGGTCACTGTCAAGTAGTAGAAGCATGCCTCGCCGTCGCTGTACATGCGCCGCAGGCCGTCGCGCACGATCACCGCCAACTCGAAGGCGAAGGCCGGATCAAAGGCCGCCAGGTCGGGCACCGGCATGGCGAGGAGGTGGCTGTTGCCGTCCTGGTGCTGGAGCCCCTCGCCGGCGAGGGTGGTGCGGCCGGCGGTCGCCCCCACCAGGAAGCCGCGGCAGCGCATGTCGCCGGCGGCCCACACCAGGTCCCCCACCCGCTGCATCCCGAACATGGAGTAGAACAGGAACACCGGGATGGTGGGCACGCCGTGGGTGGCGTAGGCGGTGCCGGCGGCGATGAACGAGGCGAGGGAACCGGCCTCGGTGATCCCCTCTTCCAGGATCTGGCCGTCCTGGGCCTCGCGGTAATACAGCAGGCTGTCGGCGTCCACCGGCTCGTAGAGTTGGCCCACGTGGGAGTAGATGCCGCATTGCCGGAACAGGGCCTCCATGCCGAAGGTACGCGCCTCGTCCGGGACGATCGGGACGATGAATCGGCCGATCTCCTCCACCTTGAGCAACTTCGCCAGGAGGCGCACGAAGGCCATGGTGGTAGAGACCGCCCGGTCGCCGGTGCCCTGGTGGAACTCGGCGAACAGCTCCGCCGGTGGGGGCGCCAGAAGCGGGCAGTCCACCCGCCGGTACGGGATCGGCCCCCCGAGGGCCTGGCGCCGCTCCCGCAGGTAACGCATCTCCGGACTCTCCTCCGGCGGCTGGTAGAAGGGCGCCGCGGCCACGTCGTCATCCGAGATCGGGATGCCGAATCGGGCACGGAACTCGCGCAGCTCCTGCTCGTTGAGCTTCTTCTGCTGGTGGGTGACGTTGCGTCCCTCCCCCGCCTCTCCCAGACCGTACCCCTTGATGGTCTTGGCCAGCACCACGGTCGGCGCGCCCACGTGGGCGACCGCCTGCTTGTAGGCGGCGTATACCTTGGCGGGGTCGTGGCCGCCGCGGCGCAGGCGGTGAATCTCCTCGTCGGTGAGATGGGCGACCAGGGCCGCAAGGCGGGGATCGGCGCCGAAGAAGTGGTCGCGGGTGAAGGCGCCGCTCGCCACCGAGTACTTCTGGTACCAGCCATCCACCGTCTCCTCCATGCGCCGCACCAGCAGGCCGTCGTGGTCGGCGGCCAGGAGCGGGTCCCAGTCGCCGCCCCAGATCACCTTGATCACGTTCCAGCCCGCGCCGCGGAACACCGCCTCCAGCTCCTGAATGATCTTGCCGTTGCCGCGCACCGGCCCGTCGAGGCGTTGCAGGTTGCAGTTCACCACGAAGATCAGGTTGTCGAGGCGCTCCCGTGCCGCCAGGGAGATCGCCCCCAGGGACTCGGGCTCGTCGGTCTCCCCATCCCCAAGGAAGGCCCACACCTTGCCGCGGCCCGCCGCCTTGAGGCCCCGGTCCTCCAGGTAGCGATTGAAGCGTGCCTGATAGATGGCGAACAGGGGCGCCAGCCCCATGGAGACAGTGGGAAACTCCCAGAAGGTGGGCATGAGCCACGGGTGGGGATAGGAGGAGAGGCCACCACCAGGCTCCCGCTCGCGGCGGAAGTGGGCCAGCTTGTCCGCCGACAGGCGGCCTTCCAGGAAGGCGCGGGCGTAGATCCCCGGGGCGGCATGGCCCTGGAAGTAGACCTGGTCTGCGTCCACCCCCTTGGCACGGCCGCGGAAGAAGTGGTTGAACCCCACTTCGTAGAGGGTGGCGGCCGAAGCGTAGGTGGAGATGTGGCCGCCGATCCCCTCCGCCTCGCGATTGGCCCGCACCACCATGGCCATGGCATTCCAGCGCACCAGGCTCTTGATGCGCCGCTCGATCTCGCGGCTGCCGGGGTACGGCGGCTCGGCCGCCGCCGGGATGGTGTTGAGATACGGGGTGTTGGCGGAGAACGGGATCGACACCCCCGCCTCCTGGGCCCGCGCCTGGAGGGCGTGCAGCAGCCGCCGCACTCGCGTCGGGTCATTTCCGGTCAGGACATAGTCGAGGGAGTCGAGCCACTCGCGCAGCTCCACCTCCTCGGGCCGCGCCATCCCGCGGATTGCCTTGTCGTCCATCGCCTCCTCACTCCGCCCCGATGAGCACCGCGACGTCCACCGTGCGCTCGTGCGCATTTCTCACCCCGGATCGTCGCGCGATCGCAACAGATTCATGGTGAGAAATGCGGGCCAGGTCACCCGCGCACGGCCAAACTCTCTTCGATGCGGCACAGCTCGTCGTGATGCCCCTGCTCCTGGGCCGCGAGGGCGGAGAACAGCTCGCGCTGCGCCGGCACCTCGGTCCCTTCCGCCAGGACCTCGTAGGTGTTGCGGGCGGTCAGCTCCATCTCCTTGGCGAAGGCGAAGACCGCTGCGACGTCGCCGCGGCGGAGGACCTCTTCGGCCTCCGCAAAGAACGACGGGTGGACGTTGGCGATGAGCTGATCCAGGTAGGCCATCGGGTCGAAATCGATCTGCTCCCCGCCGCGGGCGATGCGCTCGGCGATCTGGCGAGCGTGATTTTCCTCCATGGTGGCCAGGCAGGAGAGCCACTCCCGGCTTTCGTCTTGCTCCGTGAGCTCCGCCGCTCGCTCATAGAAGAGCTGCGACCGCACCTCATTGTAAAGGGCCATCTTGAACACTTCGGTCAAGGTCCACATGGAAGACCCCTTTCCCAGCAAGAAATCCGATCAAGGTAATTTGCTTTAAGCATACTGCCGATCGCCGTTGTTGGGTGGATCGGAGGAGGGAGTGGAGCGACTGGCGCCCTCCTTGTGCGTGTATATTCCCTCTCCCCGGTGGCGCATCTGTGGCACCCTTGGGCGCGCGATGGCCGAACCCTCCCCTCCCGCCGATCTGCCCGCGGCCATCGCGGCCCTCAGCGCCGTCACCCTCGCCACCGGCGACATGGGGCGCGCGGTGCGGTTTTACCACGACCTCGGCTTTCGCCTGTGGTACGGGGGGGAGGAGGCCGACTTCACCAGCTTCCGGGTGGGAGGCGGCTTCCTCAATCTGATCGCAAAGCCGCCGGCACCGGCGGGCTGCTGGTGGGGCCGGGTGATCTTCCATGTCGCCGACGTGGATGGCCTCTACCGGGCCGCCCTCGCGCGCGGCCTTACCCCGGAGGCGCCGCCCCGCGACGCGCCGTGGGGCGAGCGTTACTTCCACCTGCGCGACCCGGATGGCCACGAGCTGAGCTTCGCCCGACCCCTCGGAGCGGGATGAGGGGGGCGGCGCAGGTGGTGCCGCGCACACGAGTCGTAACCGGCGTCACGGTGCCGAGATGTTTACCCGCTCATCGCGCACGGTCCCGGACATGAGCTCCCGGATCAGGACGAGACCTACACCGGGCCGGCATCGGCAGTCGGGCAACGCGGCGCACGGCGTCCCCGAGAGCCAGGCGAATCTAAGTGCTGCCTTTCATAAATACGGTGACGCACCGAGGGCGCCGAGGCGCCCGACTCGCCAGGCGCGAGGAGGGACAATACCGGGAGTATTCGACCGACGAGCAACGCCGCGAGGCGGGATGCATCGGCGGCCGAATGCCACCGTATTTATGAAAGTCAGCACTAAGTCAGGCGCCGTCGCCGGCCACCAGGCTCAACGTGTGCTCGATGCGCAGGAGCTCTTCGTAGTGGCCGTGCTCCTGGGCGGCGAGGGAGCGGAAGTACTGGGTGAGCTCCGGCTCCGAGGCCTCGTCGGCCATGGCCAGGTAATTCTCGTGGGCCTGAAGCTCCAGGCCCTTGGCGAGGTCGAAGAGCGCCTGCCGTTCCCCCTCGCGGACGATTACCTCCTCCTCGGAGTTGAGTACCGCCTCGACCGATTCCTGGAGCCCAGCGATGTACGCGTGAGAGTCGAAACCGGCGGCGAAACCCTTGTCCGCTACCCGCCTGACTAGGGACATCGCATGATCCTCCTCCAGGCCGGCGAGGGCTAGGAGCCACACCCGGGATTCCTGGTATCGAGTGACCTGGGCCGCGAGCTTGTAAAAGGCCTGCGATTTGACCTCGTGGAACAGCGCGAGCTTGTAGGCGTCCAACAAGGTATTCATCGATTCCTCACGGGAATGGGTGGCGCCGAACCGCCCCCTCGTCGTCCCGAGGCGCCACTATCCTTAGTAATCCGGCCAGTATTCAATGGCTCTGGGCCGGTGGATGTGGCTAGATTTTTTTGCCCGGCGCCGTGCTCATCTGACTCCGTTCATGCTCTCCCGGTGGGTGGCAGGCGCCGTGCCGCCCCGAGGTGGCTACCATGGTGCCCGATCCACCGTCAGATGCAACCTCCTCCCCAGCGCCTGTGCCGTCTCGCCCCCGGTGGGGCTGGCTGGGGGTCCTCGTCCTCCTCGGCCTCGTGTTGGCGCTTCTCCCGGTGGGAATTCGCTGGGGGGCGCAGCGCTGGCTCCTCGACCACGGCGCCGCGACCGTCCGGATCGACGACGTCGACCTCAATCCCTTCCTCGGCGAGCTGGTGGTGGAGGGCGTCGACCTGCGCTGGCCGGATGCGGCGCAGATTGCCTGGCAACGCGCCGCCGTCCGGGTCGCGTGGTGGCCGCTGGTGCGGCGCCGTGGGTCGGTGGAGGGGATCGCCCTGGAAGGAGCGGTGTTCGACGTGTCGCGTGACGCGGCAGGGGTGGTGTCGGTGGGCGGGTTACCCGTGGGTGGCGCGGCGGCGGGCGGTTCGGAGCATGGCTCAGAGAACGGGACCGCGGAGCATCGCGCGACCTGGGGGGTGGGCATCCACTCCGTCGATCTGCAAGAGGTGCATGTGCGCTACCGTGACCCGGCGCTGGTGGTGGATGCCGAGATCCGCCGCGCTCACGTCGGCTCCCTGGCGAGCTGGCTGCCGGACGCCGCGACCCGGTTCGACCTGGAAGGGGAGATCAACGGTGGGCAGGTGGCGATCGACGGCACCGCGCGTCTCTTCCGCGACGCCCCGGAGAGCAATGCCCGGCTGCGCGTCACCGGCCTCCCCCTCGCCTGGCTCGATCCCCTGCTCCAGGGCCCCGGCGTGGCTGGTATGGCCGGTCTCTGCGATGCCGACGTGCGCCTGAACGCAGAGGTCGAGCCGACCTCGGGCAAGGCCACGCTGGTCATGCGCGGCACCCTCACCCTGCAAGGCCTCCAGGCGGCGATGGCCCAGGCGACGCTGCACCACCTTTCTCTTGCGTGGGAAGGAGAGGTGACGGTGGAGATGGCCGGTGCCGTCCCACCGACCGTAGCCACCCGCGGTCAATGGGTGTTCGACGATCTCGACCTCGCTGTGGCGGGGCTGCGGATCGGTCAGCAGCGTGCCCTCTGGCAAGGGGGCCTCGACTACACCACCACCACTGCCCCCGCCGCGGGCCGGCTCGTGATCACCGGGGACGTCGCCATCACCGGTCTGCACGCCGTCGATCCCGATAAGGGGGAGCTGGCGGCGTGGGAGACGTTGACCGCCGACGGGGTGCGGGTGGAGGGGCGGGACCTGGTCGAGGTAGCGGCCCTGCGCCTGGCCGACCTGCGTGCCCTGCAAGGGCCGTCCACCGCCGCCGGCGCCGCCCCGCCGCCGGCGGTCACCCTCGGGGAGCTGTCGGTGGCGGGCGTTCGGGTGTGGGGCTCCTCTCAGGTCGAGGTGGAATCGGTGCGGCTCGATGCCTTGCAGGCCACCATGGCTCGGGATGAGGACGGGCGGCTGACGATAGCGCGCTGGCGGCGGGCCACGGCGCCGGCCCTCGCCGCATCCCCCCCGGCCGCTGCGCGCGCGGAGCGCGGTGAGGCAGACCGCGGGGTCGTCATCCGCATCGACCGGCTGGAGGTCGACGGGGATAGCGCCTTCTCCTTCGCGGACGACAGCGTCGATCCACCGTTCCACCTGGCGGTAGCACCGATCCACCTGCGGGTCGAGTCCCTCGATCGCGCCGAACCGGAGCGGCCGAGCCCGGTCGAGCTCCGCGCCCAGCTCGGCAAGTATGGTGACCTGCGGTTGGCGGGCACGATGGCGCCCTTTGCGGCCCAGCCCACCCTCTCCCTGGACGGAGAGCTGGCGTCGCTCGACCTCGCCCCCTTCACCTCGTACACCGCCGCCACCGTTGGCTACCGTCTGCAGAGCGGCCAGCTCGACGCCGACCTCGACGTCGAGGTCGACCACGGCGTCCTGCAGGCGGAGACCGCCTGGCGGGTGAACAAGCTGGAGATGGTGCGCCTCATCGCAGTGGAGCAGGATCGTCTCAGTGAGGGGCTGGGTTTGCCAATCAACACCGCCCTGGCGTTGCTCCGCGACCGCGACGACAACATCCGGCTGAAGGTGCCGGTGGCAGGTGACCTGACGGACCCGGAGCTGCGCCTCGGCAAGACCCTGCGCAAGGTGGTGATCACCGCCCTGGTGAAGGCGATCAACCAGGCGGTGGTGACCTACGTGGCCGTGGTCAGCTCCCCGGCGGCCATCGCCCTGGCGGCGGGCAAGGTGGTGAACCTGGCCACTGCACTGCACTTCGACCCGGTAACCTTCACCCCGGGCGAAGCCGTGCTCGACGCGGCCGCGACCGACTACCTCGACACGCTGGCCGAGCGGTTGGAGGACCGGCCGGGGATCCGCCTCAACCTGTGCGGCATCGCGGTGCTCGCGGATGCGATGCCCGCCCATCCCGTGGCCGCCGCGGTCACGGCGCCGCCCACCGGTGAGGAGGCGCCCGGCGAGGAAGGGGCCGCCGACGCCGCTGGACCGGCCGCGATAGGCGAGAGCGGGCCATCGATGGAGGCCTTGCGCCAGCTCTCTCAGGAGCGCGGGGAGGCGGTGAAGGAGTACCTCACCCTCCGGCGCGGTATCGCCCCCGAGCGTCTCTTCGTGTGCAGCCCGGAAGTGGACGAAGCGGAGGAAGGCGAGCCACGGGTGGAGATCTCGCTGTAGCTAACCCGCATCTCTCACCCTGGATCTGCTGCGCCCGCGCAATCCCAACCAACGGCGCCCCACAAAACCGCCCCTTCTCGGCCAGCCTTGTAGGCCCGGTCGGTCATCGATCCCTCGCCTCGCCCGTGGCCGGTTCCCCGCGTGGCGTCAGGCTGGTGTGCCGGCCGGCCGCTCGGAGTAGAGCACGGCCGGGGCGCCGATGGCGGCAGCGCGGCCCGGCCCGGGATCGACCATGCGTACCGCTCGGCTCCCGCCGCGGATCTTGGCGCCGCTCGTCCTGACCACGCGCGACGTCGTGTCCCTCGCCGGGGTGCAGATCGTCATCCGCGAGGATAGAGACCATGGGGTTTGCCACCGTCATCGCCGTGGTGCCACCGGGCAAGGAGGAGGCGGTGTAGGTGGCCGCTTTTGCAGGTGGATATGGGGGGCGATCACCCGTAGACCGTAGGTCGTGGGACGCGACCTACGGTCTGGTGGCGGGCGACCGCCCGCCATCCACGGGGGGTGAAGCCGCCCGGACCTGCGCCGGGCGGCGAGGGGGGCGCGTGGCGTCCCCCTCCCTATCAGGGCGGGCTCTGCCCGACCTACCGGGAGAACGCACTCCGGTGTACCCCTACGTAGGTCGGACGGCCTGGCACCCCGTCACTTCACCAGGGCGAGGCCGAAGAACATCGGCGAGCTGTTGATCAAGGTGTGGAGAAGGACCGGATAGAGGAGGTTGCGAGTGCGCAGGTAGAGGTAGCCGTACGCCCACCCCGCGACCATCGCCAGGGCGACGAAGACCAGGGAGCCGGCGTGGTAGTGGACCAGGCCGAAGGTGCTGCCCACCAGGGCCAGGGCGGTGTAGGTACCGACCCGCTCACGACCGCGCCGCTCCAGCAGGTAGGCGGCACCGAACAGGGCGCAGCACACCGCTGCCGGCAGCCAGCCGAAGGCGCCCCCCAGGGTGAAACCGGCCCCCAGGGCGATTGGCAGGAGGACCGCCAGGCCAACACGCCAGACTACACGCCATTTCCCGGCCTGGGCGATGCGCTGTGCGACCATGTTCTGGAGCAGGCCACGGAAAAACAGCTCCTCGAACAGGGCCGTGTGGAGGAGGATCCGGAGGAAGTGCCGGACGCCGTCGCGCATCGCCGCGACGGTCATCGGTTCGTAGCCGACGTAGGTGACGAAACCGGTAGCGGACGCCACCACGAAGCACAGGCCGAAGAAGGCGAGCCACACCGCCATGGTGGTGGCAAGGCCGCGCCAGCGCGGTGCCACCACCGCACCCACCTCCGCCACGCCGCGCATGACGACGAAGGCGTAAACCCCCACCACGATCATCACTACTCGGGTGGCCGAGTCGAACCCGCCGCCACCAAAGGGGATCTCCGCGCTCACCGGCAGGTGCAGGGCGGGCAGGGGAACGAGGAAGAGGATGAGGCAGGCGAGGTCGCGATCCCCGATCGGGCGCCCCTTCTCTTGCGCCTGGTGGCAGAGGAGGACCGGGAGCAGGAGCAGGGAAGGCAGCATCAGCCCGCTACGCTGCAGCGGATTTCCGCCGCCCACCGCGCAGTAGGTGTACAGGAGCACGATGAGGGCGACCGGCAGGGCGAGGGCCCGTCCCGTGTGGCCGCCGATCCACTCCCGCAACCGTGCCGCGATCGCCTCCTGCCCGAGGGTGAACAGGCTGCCGTACAGGAGGCAGAAGACCGGTACCGCCACCGCCAGCTCGCGCCCCGAGCTCTTGCCCCAGGTGACGGCGACCAGCAGCAGGGCGAGGACCGCGGTAGGGATCAACCCCCGCCGCAGGACCTGGACCGAGAGATTACTGGGCGCGGGCAATCGCTGACCTCGGGGCGCAGTGAGCAGACCCTTTGGGACGCATTCTCTGCCACAGAGGACACGTCGACCGGTAGGCTATTTTCCGCTCGGAGTAATGAGCCGGAAGGTCGTGGCCATCACCCCGAACATGGCGCGCTTACCGGCCTGTGCCCCGCCGCAGCTCGATCCCCACCACCACGCCGAAGTCCGGGCTTGCCTTGTCCATCATGTTCTCGGTGACCGCCACGAACCAATTGCCGCCGCCGGCGAGGGTGCGCCGTGCCCCCAGGTGCACCTCCGCCGACAGGGATTCGATGATGGACTCGATCTCGGTCCGGTACGGGTCGTTGCGCGCCTCCACTTGCAGGACGCCATCCCACCGTTCACCCAAGGCCACCACCTGGCTGAGGGTGGCGGTGCGCAGCACGCCGGTGTCCTCGAAGGCGGTCTCCGCCAGGCCGTCGTGGTCCGCGAGCCAGGCGACGTCGAGGTTGAGGTGGGTGGCCCACCGGCCGTATCCCCAGGAGAGGGCAACCCCCGCTCCGTAGTCGATCCCGCCCGTGCCCAGGGCGTCGTGGGTCGGCGCGGTGGGGACCTTGGTGGCCAGGCGCAGGGTCGTGGCCGGCCAACCGCCGCGTTGCTCGGAGACCTGCCAGTCCGTCTCGACGGTGAGGTCGGTGAGACCGCCGGCAGGATCGGTGCGCTCGAAGGTCACCTGGCTCTGCTCGCGGATCCACCACACGGTCTCCCCGTCCTCGGAGTGGGTGCGTGACCACGGGGTCGGGAGATGCAGGGTCTCCTCCACCCCTTCGATGAACCCGTCGAGGAAGCCTCCCGTGTGCCATCGGTAGCCGAGGGCGGTGCGCAGAGTGAGGCGGTCCGTGATGCCGTAGGCGAGGTCGGCCATGACCGTGTGGGACTCCAGGTCCATGCGCATCGCCACTCCGTCCTCCTGCTCCTGGGCGATCATATTCGCCGCGTGGAACGACACCCGGCCGTCCCACACCCCGCGCCCGACCGCCTCCGCCGAGATCGGCACAAAGTCCAGCAGCGCCGCGCTCATCGGCATCTGATTGCGCACCGGCAGGGGGACGTGGCTTGCCGCACGGGCCGTAGCCGAGAGGGTCATTAGGAGAGCGCATACCAGGAGGGCCCATGAAATGAGGGCCACCACGGTTTTGCGGGTCACGACACCCCTGGTGCCAGACATGAAGGGCAGTCGTTTCACCTAGTGGCGAGGAAGGGATTCTCAATACGCACGCCGTCCAGGGTCTGGCCATGGTGGAGGCCCTCCGTCAGGAGCCGCCGCGCAACCTGGTTCTTCTCGCCCGCGTCCAGGTCGTCCGCATAGACGAGGAGGCTGGTGTCGAGAAAGAGCCGCTCGCTCACGCCCGGCCTGCGTACGCCGTGTCACGGGAGAAGGGCTGGCCGCCGGAGTGACCGCCTCGCTCCTGCATCAAGGCCAGCAACAGGGTCGCCACCTCCTCGCCCGGGACCTCGCCGGCGCGGGACTCGAGGCAATGGCGGATGAGCTGGTTGAGGCTCACCCCCTGGCGCCGGGCCACCTCCCGGGCCCGCTCGATGAGCCGCTCGTCTGCGGTGACGGTGATGTTCATTCGCACACCATACGTGCCCACGAAATGCGTCGCAAACTCGGGTCGCCGCTCGCGGGCGCGGGTCCCTGGGTGTAGCGGCACAGGCCGGTCTCGTTTCGCACGCACCTCGCCCTGCTATGAAGAGGGACGCTAGGCGCCCCCCTGCCTGACGGCAGTCAGGCCTCGCCACCCGGCCCAGGTCCGGGTGGCTTCCCCCCCGTGGTTGGTCCAGAAACCGCCGCTCGAAGCGGTAGCTCAGCTTGGGCCGCGGGCCGTCGCGTCGGTTGGTGACCAGCGAATCCCGTGGTCCCCGGCGACCAGCACCAACCCGGCGCCGGCGTGGCTGCACAGACCACGCCTTTCCTCCCCTCGGTGGGTGCGAGGAGATACCTAGTACATCACGCGGCGGCCGCGGTCTGCTCCGCGTACTTGGCGTGCAGGGCCTCGAGGGCCTTGGCGGTCTCCGGGTTGTACTGGAACCGCTCGGCCATCAGGTGCTCTAGCACGGTCGGCAGCTCTTCGGGGGTGGCGCTGGTGAGTTCTTTTTCCCACCACTCGAGGAGGTCGACGATGACCGGCGAACCCATGTAGATCATGATTAAAACCCTTTCTTTTCTAGGTTTTACGGACTTTCCGGGAGGCCCGTGGCAACGTGAAAGGATAGCGATTTTTTGCCGCTGAGCAACTTTTTTGCTGCGCTCGGGCGTCGCCGGATAAGAGCCGCGCGTGGTACCGATGGTCTCGGCGCAGGTGAGGGCAGCCGAGGCCGGGATCGTCGGCGGTTCGGGCCCCTGTGCTACTCCTCCCGCAGGGCCTCCACCGGGTCTAGGGCCGCGGCCCGCCGCGCCGGCCAAACCCCGGCGCCCAGGCCGGTGGCGAGGCTCACCATCAGGGCGACCGCCACCAGGCCCGGTGGCGTTTCGATGGGCAGGCCCGGGACCAGGGCGCGCAGCAGGGCCGCGGCGCCGAGGCCGACGCCCAGGCCCACCGCGCCGCCGGCGGTGGAGAGGGCGCTTGCCTCGACCAGGAACAGGAGCTGCACCTGACCGCGGGTTGCGCCCAGCGCCCGCACCAGACCGATCTCGCCGGTGCGCTCCCCCACGGCGATCCACATCATGGTCAGGATGCCGATCGCGCCCACCAACAGGGAGATGGCGGCGATCGCGCCGACCGACAGAGTGATCACGTCCATCACGTTGCCGAGCACCTCGAGCATCGCGGTCTGGGTGGTGATGGTGAAGTCCTCGTTCCCATTGTGGCGTTCGGTGAGGAGGCGGCGCACGGCCGCCGCCACCGGGTTGGTGAGGCCGGCATGGGCGAACAGCACGTCGATCTCCAAGAGCTCGTCGAGGTTGAAGATGCGCATCGCCGTGGCCACCGGGATGTAGGCGGCATCGTCGATGTCGAAGCCGAGCATGCGCCCCTTGGGGGTCATTACGCCGATCACCCGGAAGCGGGTCTCGGCAATGCGCACGAACTGGCCGAGAGCGGGCCGCTCACCGAACAGCTCACGCTTCAGGGTGGGGCCGAGGAGGGCCACGGGGGTGCCGCGGCGCGGGTCGCCGGGTGGCCAGAAGCGGCCGACGCGCACCGCCATCTTCCACACCGCCGGGACGTCCGGAGTGACGCCGTAGACGTAGACGCTGCGCCCCCGTTCCCCCGCCTCGACCCGCGCCGTCCCCATGGCGAGGGGGACCATGCGCTCCACGCCGGGGAGGCGCAGGATCGCCTCGGCGTCGTCCAGGGTGAGCTTGTGGGTGGTGCCCCCCAGCACCCCCGGAATCCCAACGGTCTTGGTCTTGCCCGGGTTCACCGCGAGGATGTTGGTGCCGAACTGGGTGAATTGGCTGAGGATGTAACGGCGCGTCCCCTCGCCGATGGAGGTGAGAAGCAGCACCGCGGCGATGCCGATGGCGATCCCGACCATGGACAGGGCGGAGCGCAGGCGGTGGGCGGTGACCGCGGCGAGGGCGAGGGAGAAGAGGTCGCGCAGGGCCATGGCAAAAGATAACTCCCTCCCCCCTCGGGGGAGGGTTGGGGTGGGGGCGGTTGGTCCGAGCTGATGGCGAAGGATGACTCGAAGGGACTGCTCGTTTCCTACGCCTACCCCCGGCCCCCTCCCGGCGGGAGGGGGGATGGTGCAAGGTCATGTTCCGGTCACACCTTGCTCCGCGCCAGGGCGGCCACCGGGTCGAGGCGCGTGGCGCGGCGTGCCGGCAGCAAGCCGAACACCAGGCCGACCGCCACCGACACCGCGAGGGCGGCGGCCACCGCCCACATCGGTGACCGCGCCGGCAGGGCCGGGTAGAGACGCACCAGGGCCGCCACCGCGGCCCACCCCGTGGCGAGGCCGAGCAGGCCGCCGGCGGTGGTGAGCACCGCCGCCTCGGCGAGAAAGCAGGCCAGGATCTGGGCCGGCTTCGCCCCGACCGCCTTGAGCAGGCCGATCTCCCCGGTGCGCTCTGACACCGACACGAGCATCACGTTCATGATCCCCACCCCGGCCACCAGCAGGGAGATGGAGGCGATCCCCGCCAGGCCGAGGGTCAGGGCGCGCAGGATCTCGGAGAAGGTGGCGATCACCGACTCCTGGGTGATGACGGTGACGTCCTCCTCCCGGTGACGGTCGGCGAGGAGGGCGATGGCGTCCCGCTTCAGGCGGTCGATGTCGGCCTGGGTGCGGCCCTTGAGCAGGATGCGATACAGCGAGGTGCGGTTGAACATCTGCATGCCGGTGGCCACCGGCACGATCACGATGTCGTCCATGTCCATCCCCAGGTGGACGCCGCGCGCCCCGAGGACGCCGATCACCCGCATCCGCCAACGGCCGATGCGCAGGATCTCCCCGAGGGGGTTGATGCCCGGAAAGAGCTCACGTGCCGTGGTGCGGCCGAGGACCGCGACGGGCTCCCCTCGGTCCATCGGGCCGGCGGGCAGGAACTGGCCGGCGGCCATGTGCAGATCGCGCACCGTCAGCATGTCGCTGGTGGAGCCGATCACCGGGATCTGGCGGCTGCGATCGTGGTAGGCGACGGTCTCGTTGCCCATGGAGAGCGGGGCAAGGCGATCCAGGGCCGGCAGGGTGCGCTGCATGGCGCGGGCGTCGTCCAGGGTGAGGTCATGGGGCACGCCGCCCCAGCCGGGGGTGGCGCCGGTGGTCTCGGTCTTGCCCGGGATGACCACCAGGAGGTTGGTGCCGAGGGTCGCGAACTGGTCCGTGACGTACGTCCGCGCACCCTCCCCGAGGGCGGTGAGCACCACCACCGCCGCCACGCCGATCGCCACTCCGAGGAGGCTCAGGCCGGTGCGCAGGCGGTGGCCGGCGAGGGCGGTGAAGGTGAAGCGGAGGATGTCGGTGGGGGACATCGTCGGGCGAGGGGCCAATAGGCTCCCTCCCCCTGCGGGGGAGGGTTGGGGTGGGGGCGTCGGGATCCGTCGGTTCGTGAGGGGGGAGTAACCGATTATGTCTCGCGCTCGCTCCGAACGCCCTCCCCCCGGCCCCCTCCCGGTGGGAGGGGGAGTCTCGGCTCGGCCGCAGCGACAATCCGCCCGTCCCGCAGGGCGACCACGCGTCCGGCCCGTCCCGCGACCTCCGGGTCATGGGTGATCACCACCAGGGTGAGGCCGGCGGCGTTCATGCGCTGCAGCACCTCGAGGACCTGGCGGCCGGAGGCGGAGTCGAGGTTGCCCGTGGGCTCGTCGGCGAGGAGCAGGCGCGGCGCCATCACCGTGGCGCGGGCCATGGCCGCGCGCTGGCGCTCGCCACCGGAGAGCTGGTCGGGGCGGTGGCCGGCGCGGTCCGCCAGCCCCACCGCCTCCAGGGCGGCGGCGGTCCTGGCACGACGCTCGCGTGGGGCGATGCCGGCGAACACCATGGGTAGCTCGACGTTGGCGGCGGCGGTGAGGCGCGGGATGAGATGAAAGAACTGGAAGACGAAGCCGATGGTGTGGCGCCGCACCTGGGAGAGCTCCGTCTCCCCGAGGTCCGATACCCGGCGGCCGTCGAGACGGTAGGTGCCGGCGGTGGGCCGGTCGAGGCACCCGAGGATGTTGAGCAGGGTGGACTTGCCGCTCCCCGACGGGCCCATGATCGCGACGTGCTCGCCGGCGGCGATGCGCAGGTCGATGTCCCGCAGGGCGTAGACCGGCCGTCCCCCGACCTGAAACGTGCGCGAGATGCCGGTGAGCTCGATCACGGTGCCCACCCTGCCATACCCGCGTTACCTCCAGGGTACCCGCCGCGGCCGCACATCGGCTCGACCTCGTTACGATCCACTGGGCACGATGCGCACCCTCGCGCCCGCCTTGATTTCTGGCCGATCGAGGGTGGTCACGACCGCCTCGCCAGCGCTCAAACCGGTGGTGACCTCGACGAAGTCCCAGTTGCGCAGCCCCGCAGCGACCTGCCGCTCGACCAGGCGGCCGTCGTTCACCACCAGCACCTTGCTCCCCTCCAGCAAGGTGCCGGTGGGGATGCGCAGCACGCCATCGCGCACCGCGAGGATCACCTCCACGTCGGCGGAGGTACCGGGCAGGAGGCGGGCGGCAAGATCGGTGTCCTCCAGCTCCACCTCGATCTCCACCGTGCGGTTCTGGGCCTCCACATCGAGGACATAGGGGGCGACGCGTACCACCCGGCCGGGAAAGGTCTGACCGGGATACGGATCGAGGGTCACCCGCACCGGCTGGTCCGCCTGGATGCGCGACGAGTCGACCTCGTCCATCGGCGCCGCGACGTAGATCGACGCGGTGTTGATCAGGTCGATCACCGGCTCGATCGGGATCGCCGGCGGCGACGGGGTGCCCCACTCCCCGACCTCGATGGTGAGCCGCGCGACTACCCCGTCGAACGGGGCACGCATCACGGTCTTGTCCAGCTCGGCCTCGGCCACCCCCACCGCCGCTCGGGCGCGCTCGGTCTCGGCCGCGGTGGCACGGCAGGCGGCGGCGGCGGTGTCGACGGCGCTCTGGAATTCGTCCAAAAGATCGGCGGCGATGATGTGGCGCTCCGCCAGGTCGCGGTTGCGCGCCAGCGCGCGGCGCGCACGGTCCGCGGCGAGACACGCCTGATCGCGGCGGCTCTCGGCGGCCTCCAGCGCGCGCTCCGCCAGGCGGTGCTGGGCACGCAGGGCGGCGTCATCGACCCGCAGCAGGACCTCGCCGGCGGCCACCCGCTCCCCCTCGCGGTGGGAGATCGCGGCGATGCGCCCGCCGATCTCCGGCGACAGGCGGGCGCGGAGGCGTGCCTTCACCGTGCCGGCGCGCGAGTTGGTGACGGTCTGCTCCACGACGCCTTTCTCCACCGGCACGACCTTCACCTCCAGGGGTTCGGGCGCCAGCAGGGTCAGCCGCAGGGCCACCCCCGCCGCGACGAGCAAGGCCACCACCCCCAGGCGGATCAACCACTTGCGCATGGGCACAGGGTACCCACGGGGCCGCAGGGCGGATAGGGGACGGTGGGTCGAGGCGGCGGCGCGGCCCGCACCCGCGGAATCTACCCAAACAGGAGGGGAGGCCTGACGACCTCCCCGCCCCGGCGACGTGCCGGGAGCCCTCCTCGAGAGTTACCGCTGGAGGTACTCCAGGTCGGAGCCTGGCCGTTGGTTGGGGAGAATCTTCTCGAAGGCGAAGATGGGCGCGCGATTCGTGGGATAGACGCGCAGAAAGCGCACCCGCAGTCGCAGGTCGGTGCCGTCGCGGCGGTGCTCGAAGAGGGGATCGACCTCCGGCGGAAACTCGATGCGCGCGATGTGGATGGGCGACGCGGCGATCCGGGCGGAGAAATGGGTGGGAAGGTCGAGGAATTGCACCCCCGGACGCGCCCGGTCCCGGCTCCACCACACCTGCAAGAAGGTGAACTGCTCCTCGAAGACATCACCCGAGTGGGCCTCGGGGTGGGCCTGTAGCTCCTTCACCGGGATGTCGGCGAACGTGTAGACGGGCTCTGCCTGCCGGGCCGCCTGTCGTGGCGCGCTGCACGCCACCACCATCAGCACGGACAGGTAAATCGCGCTCACCGCGATCCTGTTCATCGGGGCTCCTCGGGGCGGCGACGAGTGGCGGCGGACCGCGCTCATCGCAAGGTATGGGCGTACTCGACGGCCAGCTCCAGGTCGGTCTCCAGGGGGCGGCCGCGGTAGCTCACGCCGGCGAGCACGACCGGCACGCCCGCCTGGTTGACCCGGTGGCAGGCGCCGCACTTGATGGGCCCATGGGACCGGTCGGGATTGATGGATGCGGCCTGGGCATAGGTGGCGGTGTCCACGTCCGGCGTCACCGGATAGAGGCCATGAATGGACTCGTGACAACCCTGGCAATGGATGCCGGAGTGGCCGGTGGAG
This sequence comes from bacterium, assembly GCA_036393335.1. Lineage (GTDB taxonomy): Bacteria > CG2-30-53-67 > CG2-30-53-67 > CG2-30-70-394 > CG2-30-70-394 > DASWHD01. Next base: position 2,581 of record DASWHD010000085.1, on the reverse strand, counting down.
TGGCGCATAAGGGCGTATTTGCCGGGCTGGTCGATGGGGAAAGCGTGACCGCCCTCGCTCTCGACGAAGGGCGGGGTGTGGCAGTCGGCGCAGTGGGGTGAGCCGGCGGCCAGCCAGTAGTCGCGGCCGTGGGTTGCGGCGTCGTAGGGCACGACGATGCCCGCGGCACCGGACAGGGGGTCGGGGCTGACCGGGATCACCGAACGGTCACCGTCCTCGTCCGCGTCGGTGAGGGCCGGTCCCGAGCCATCGGGATTGGCCTTGATCACGGCGATCGGGGCGATGGTTTGGCCCCTACGGTCCCAGGTACGCAGCACTCCGGAGCCCTTGTCGGGACCGGTGATGGGTACGCGGGGGTCGAGGTAATCGCGGATCAGGGTCGCCTCATCGACGCCCAGGGCGGCGGCGATCCCCCCCAGGGACTTGTTGCGCAGGGTTTCCCCCTCGCCCGCAACGGCATCGGTGAGGTGGTCCCCCTTGTAGAGCTCCTGCGCGAGGCGGTTGTGGCAATGGGTGCACCACAGTCCCTTTTCCTGCCCACCTTCGCCGTAGACGTTGTCGCGCAGCCAGTGACCCACGGCGTTGAGGTGGCTGGGGCCGGGGACGTCTCGTTCCTTGTCGGGGTTGGAGTGGACGTCGCGGCCCACGAAGCAGCCACCGGCGGCGTCGCGGTTGTCTGCCTGCGCATAGGGATTGGAACCGTCGGCGGCGATCGGATAGCTTGCCATCCCGCCGTCGTCGCGGTGGGCGGGATGGCAGCCCTGGCACAGTCCGGTGCGCCCGTGCGCGTCCGGGGAGGGGCGATGGGTCTGGTGGGTGATGTGGATCGCCTCGGTGAGCGGCGAGATGAGGTGGTCGGGGTCGGGATTCAGGCGCGCGAAGTCCGGTCCCCGCTCGCGGGCCGGCACGTCGCGCACCCGCCGCGATGAGAGCACGCCGATCACGTTGTCGGCGTGACAGTCCTGACAGCGCACCGAGTCGTGGCCGAGGCGGGTGACGAGGGTGCCGCCGGCCGGGTAGTGGGCGGTGAAGGCGGTGCCGTGGCGGGCGTCGTGGATTTCCAGAATGGAGATGGCCGCCGACTTCAGCCGAGCAAACCACTCGCCGGTGCGCATCTTGTTGCGCCAGAAGTCGTACTCCACCTGGTACTTGCGGAAGGTGTCGCCGTTGGCATTGTCCGTGCCGTGACAGCGGTCGCAGGCGGGGACATCGATGGGGTTGGTGCCGAAGCCCTGCACCGGCTTGCCGTCGCGGTCGAGGATGGGCTCCTCGGTGTCCGCGTCCACCAGCGTGACGACCGCTCGCTGGAATGGCCGGATGTCCTTCTCCTCGAGAAAGAACACCGACTGGACGTAGTCGTTGAACGGCGTCAGCGGCAGGCCGAGGGCCTCCCAGGTGTAGGGGAGGGTAAGCTCGACCGGCACGTTTTCCAGTGCCGGGGAGTCGGTGAACACGATCGTTCCGGTGGGTCCGGAGTTGCGCAGAAAGTCGTTGGCCACCCGCTGGTTGGTCGGTCCCCGGTCGACCTTGATGTGGTAAGCCTCGCCGACCCGCAGCTTCTTGGCGTCGGCGGTGGTGCCGGTGGCGTTGCTGCCCTTGAGGTCCTCGTAGACATAGAGGTGGCGGAACTGCTGGCTGGCGAGGGTGCGTCTCTCGTACTCGGCACCCCAGTACAGGAGTTTCTTGTGCTCCGAGTGGGTGTTGGGCTTGCCCGCGGCGTCCTCGTGGGTGTAGCGCAGCTTCAGGCGGCGCCCGCCGTCGAGCAGGACCTCCGGATCCTGGGGATCGGGACCGAGGATCTCCGGACCGTCGCCGCGGCCGGTGCGCACGATCTGGGCGAGGATGGAGTTGTATGGCGGCAGGATGCAGCAATACGAAAAGTCGAAGCCCGTGCAATGCATCCCCAGCTCGTAATGGATGAGGATCACATAGTCGCGAGGCGGAGCGGTCCCCTTGACCGGCGTGGCGGCCTCCGGCGCCGCGGCGGGCTGTGGGCCGGGATGGGTGCAGGCCAAGGCCACCGCAGTCAGCAGCGCGCCAGCCAGGGCCAGATGACGCGACGACGGCAAGCGCACGGTCCTGGCCATCAATTCTTCTCCTGTGCCGTGGCCGTGGCCGGCCGCTTCAGTTTGTAGACCTCGGGGAAGTGCTCCACCTTGTACTTCTCTTCCGCCAGGCGATTGGCGTACGCCTGAATCTTATTGAAGTTCCAGCGGGCACGAATCCGCTCGCGGGTATCGTCGTCGAAGGGGACGACCTCCTCGGCTCGGTCTTCGAGGACCCGGATGAGGTGGAAACCGGCATCGGTCTCGACGGGCTCGCTGATCGCCTCCGGCAGTAAGGAAAAGGCCGCCTCGCTGAGCTTGGGATGGCCCTGGGCGCGGGTCACCCAGCCGATCTCACCCAGGGTCTGTTTGGCGTTGGGGACGATGGAGCGGTCACGGGCGAGGGTATAGAACGACACGCCCTGGGGGGGATCCTTGAGGATGGCGCGGATCTCCTCCGCCTCCGCCCGCGTCTGGACCACGATCTGCTGTACCTTGCGTTGCTCCGGCAGGGTGAAGTTGGCGATGTGCGCCCG
>DASWHD010000084.1:0-3069 GCA_036393335.1 bacterium | reverse complement strand
GGGAGACAACTGCTGGTCGCTCGCCGCGGGGGTGTGCCTGGACAGCCGGGGCGGGTAGAGTACCACCACTCGCGCCATGGGAGTGGCCGCCCGGGAGGACCGCGGCGGCCAGTGGCTCGTGCGGACCAACCAACCGGTGAGGAGCGACTCGATGGGTCACGTGTACCGACTGCGGGCGGGCATCTGTGGGCTATGCGTGTGCTGGGGCGTGGCGCACGCCGGGGAGTTGCCGCGGCCGACGGTGGACTACTCGGCGGACGTGGCAATGCAGGTCGAGCGCGGAACCGAAGGCCAGCCGCTGACCGTGACCGGCAAGATCCACGTCGCGGCGGATCGGGAGCGTCGCGAGACCAGCGTGTTGGGCCGCACCAGCGTCGTCATCACCCGCCGGGACAAGGGGGTGAGCTGGGTGCTCATGCCCGCCCAGTCGCTGTACATGGAGAATGAAGCGGCGCAGGAGAGGGACGACCCCTATGCGGCATGGCAGGAGGCGGGGGTCACCCTCACCCGGGTCGGCGAGGAGACGGTCAACGGGGTCGCGGCCATCAAGTTTCGCGCCGAGGCCCACGGCGAGGGGGGCAGGACGGAGACTGGATACCTCTGGTTGACCAAGGACAATATCCCCGTGCGCATGGCCACCGGCGCGCCGGTGAAGGAGGGCGGGGGGCGCATCACCGTCGACTACACCCACATCCAGGTGGGTAAGCAGGATCCCGCCCTGTTCGAGATCCCGGCCGACTACCGGAAGATGGCGCTGCCCGGCGCCGAGATATTCATGGGGCACGGCGTGCCGGGAGTGGGCGGCAGCGGGGCGCCGTCCCCTGGCCAGCCCGCGCCGCAGGAGCTTCGCCGGTTGGGTGAGCAGATGCAGCAGCAGATGCAGGAAGGGCTCCGCCAGGCACCTGCACAGTAGGCCGCCTTGCGCGTCATCCCGTCATGCCGCCGGCCGCCGCCCCCACCGTCAGCCACACGCCGATGATGCAGCAGTACCTGCGCATCAAGGCGGAGGCAGGGGAGGCGATTCTCTTTTATCGGATGGGGGATTTCTACGAGATGTTTAACGAGGACGCGAAGCGCGCCTCGGAGCTTCTCGGCATCGCCCTCACCAAGCGCGGCAAGAGCCAGGGGGACGACATCCCCCTGTGCGGCGTGCCGTACCACGCCGCCGAAGGATACATCGCCAAGCTGGTGCGGGGCGGTCACATGGTGGCGGTGGCGGAGCAGGTCAGCGACCCCAAGCTGGCGAAGGGCAAGCAGGTGGTGGAACGCGCCATCGTGCGGGTGATCACGCCCGGCACGCTCCACGAGGAGGCCCTCCTGGAGGAGAAGGAGAACGCCTACCTCGTCGCCCTCGCCCGTGCCGCCGGCCACGTCGGCCTGGCCTTCCTCGACCTGCTCACCGGGGACTTCGGTGCCCTCGAGCTGCCGGCGGAGCGTGACGCCGACCTGCGTGCGGAGATCGCACGCCTGGAGGCGCGCGAGGTCCTCCTGCCTGAGTCCGCGGAGGCGGATGGTCTGGGTGGGGTGCTCGACTGGCTGCGCGCGACGGGGGTACCGGTGAGCCGGGGCGCGACGCCGCCACCCGCGGCGGCCAGGGCCCACGAGGCCCTGGCGCGGCGCTACGGCCTCCAGGACTTGGCCGGCCTGGGCTTGGGCGACTTCCGCGCCGGCGTGGTCGCCGCGAGCCTGCTCCTCGACTACGCCGAGGCGACCCAGCGCCAGGTCCTCACCCACGTCAAGCGCCTGCGGCCGGTCAACCCCATCGATACCCTGGTGATCGACGCCGACACCCGGCGCAACCTGGAGCTGGTGGCGAGCCAGCACGAGGGTCGCCGGCAGGGGACCCTGCTCGCCGTCCTCGACCGTACCCGCACCGCCATGGGCGGGCGCCTGCTGCGGGGCTGGATCCTGCGGCCGCTGCAGGACCGGAGGGAGATCGAGGCGCGCCACGGGGCCGTGGAGCGACTGGTGGACGACACCATCGCCCGTGCCCGGCTGCGGGAGGTCCTGGGCCGTTGCCACGACCTGGAGCGCCTCGCCGGCCGCGCCGCCCTGGCGGCGTGCAACGCCCGCGACCTCCTCGCCCTGGCCGGGTCCCTCGCCCTCCTCCCGGAGGTGCGGAAACAGACCCCCCCGGACGGCGGACTCCTCTCCCGGATCCAGGGCGAGTGGGACGACCTCGCCGACCTACACGCGCGCCTCGCTGCGACCCTCCATCGGTCGCCGCCCCTCACCCTGCGGGAGGGGGGGATCATCGCCGACGGCGCAGACGGGTCGGTGGATGAGCTGCGCCGCCTGCGCCGCGACGTGAAGGGGGTCCTCGCCCGGCTGGAGGAGGAGGAGCGACGCCGCACCGGGATCACCAGCCTAAAGGTGCGCTACAACAAGGTGTTCGGCTACTACCTTGAGGTATCACGCGCGAACTTCGCCCGGGTGCCCGAGGACTACATCCGCAAGCAGACCCTGGCCAACGCCGAGCGCTTCGTCACCCCGGCCCTGAAGGAGCTGGAGGAGCGCATCCTCACCGCGGACGAGCGCCTCCATGCCCTGGAGTACGAGATTTTTCAGGAGTTGCGCGGCGCGGTGGTGGCGCAGGTCGCGGCGATCCAGGCCCAGGCGCGGCGGGTGGCCACCGTCGACACCCTGGCGAGCCTGGCGGAGGTCGCCGCTCTCAACGGCTATTGCCGGCCGCGGCTCAGCGACGGGATCGAGATCGACATCCGCGGCGGCCGGCATCCGGTGGTGGAGGTCCTGGTCGCCGCCCAGGCCTTCGTGCCCAACGACTGCCGGCTGGCGGGCGAGGAGCGCCGCATGATGCTGCTCACCGGCCCGAACATGGCGGGCAAGTCGACCTACATGCGCCAGGTCGCCCTGATCTGTCTTATGGCCCACATGGGGAGCTTCGTGCCGGCGGAGGCGGCCACCCTCGGCCGCATCGACCGGATCTTCACCCGCGTGGGCGCGAGCGACAACCTGGCCGCGGGGGACTCGACCTTCATGGTGGAGATGAAGGAGGCGGCGAACATCCTTCACAACGTGACGGAGCGATCGTTGATCCTTCTGGATGAG
>DASWHD010000083.1:0-22863 GCA_036393335.1 bacterium | reverse complement strand
CATCCGGTCTACCTAGCCCGCATTTCTCACCATGAATCTGCTGCGCCCGCGCAACCGCCCTGCCTGCCGGCAGGCAGGCCGTATCTCCTGGCCGGGTCCTCGTCCGAGTCCTCGACATACTGCAAGTATGCCTGCGGGCTCGGACTTGCGGGTCGGCCAGGATCTACGTGCGGTTGCACGGTCTCGCTACGATCCGTGGTGAGAAATGCGGGCTAGGGAGGGGGGTGATGTAAAGCCATTGCGGCCGGCGGAGAGGACGCAAGACAACCCTGCGGCACACGTAGGGCGGAACGCCGCAGGCGGTTCTGCCAACCCACGGCATGCCCCGTGGCGGATCGCCTTTCGGCCTGCCTGCCGGCAGGGCATCCGCCGTACGAGTAGAGGTGTAGACCGTATGGAGCGGGACGCTTCATACGGTCTGATGGCGGGCGCGAGCCCGCCATCCACGGGGGGTGAAGCCACCCGGACCTGTGCCGGGTGGCGAGGGGGGCGCGTGGCGTCCCCCTCCATATCAGGGCGGAACGCCGCAGGCGGTGCCGCCTCGCGACGTCATCACCGGATGGCGGATCGCCCTGCGGCCTGCCTGCCGGCAGGCAGGGCATCCGCCCTACGGAGCGCAAGGGTGGGGGTGGTAGCTCAGGGACGATTTCCTCCTTCGTGACCTTAGTGGTTATAACCCACGTGAATTACGCCTTCTTCACCTTCCAACATTTTCCATGCGCGTGAACCCGGCTCGACTGGAGGCGTACCGGCTCCTCGCCCGCCTCGGGTCCGGCGCGGTGGAGGACCCACCGCCGCTGGCCGAGGTGCTAGACCGGGCGCGGCTTTCGGAGGCCGACCGGCGTCTGCTCCACGTCCTCTACCTGGGGGTATGCCGCCAGCGGCCGCGCCTCGACCGTGCCCTCCAAGCGTGCATCACCCGGCCGTGGAGCGAGGTCCAGGAGGAGGTGCGCAACGTCCTGCGTCTCGGCGCCTACCAGATCCTGTTCCTTGACCGGGTCCCCGACCGGGCGGCCGTCGACCAGAGCGTCGAGCTGTGCCGCGCCGTGCGCCTGGCAGGGGCGACCGGTTTCGTCAACGGCGTCCTGCGGAGGCTGGCGCGGGAGCGGCCCACGCCGCCGGACCTGCCGGGGGTGGCGGGGATCGCCCTGCGCACCGGCATGCCAGACTGGCTGGCCCAGCGGTTCGCCGCCCGCCACGGCGAGACCGAGACGGAGGAGCGCTTGACCGCCCTCAACACCGAGCCGGCCGGGCTGAGTCTGCGGGTGAACACCCTGCACAGTGACGTCGCCGGGTTTCAGGCTGCGCTGGCCGCCGCGGGCGTGGCGGCGACGCCCGGCCCGCTGGGACGGGAGTGCCTGGTCCTCCCCGAGGCGCCGGCGACGCGTACCCTGCCCGGCTTCGCCGAGGGCTGGTTCTACGTCCAGGACCCGGCCTCCCAGTGGGTCACGGAGCTCCTCGATCCGCGGCCCGAGGAGCGCATTCTCGACGCCTGCGCCGCCCCGGGTGGCAAGTGCAGCCACGTCGCCGCACGGCTGGGTAATCAGGGGGAGGTAGTGGCGCTGGAGAAGGACCCCGGCCGCGCGCGGCGGCTGCGGCAGAACCTCGACCGCCTGGGCGCGACCTGCGTGACAGTGGTGAAGGAAGACGCCGGCGCCTTCGTCGACCCCAGGCCGTTCGACCGCATCCTCCTCGACGCGCCGTGCACCGGCCTCGGGGTGCTGCGCCGCCATCCCGAGATCCGCTGGCGCCGCACGGCGGCCGACGTGGCACGGGCCGGCGAGCGACAGCTCGCCCTCCTGTGCCATCTCGCCTCTCTGGTGCGGCCGGGGGGGAATCTAGTCTACGCCACCTGCTCCACCGAGCCGGAGGAGGGGGAGGAGGTGATCGAGCGGTTTCTCGCCGGCACGGACGGCTACCGGCTGGCCCCCGACGCGGACCTTCCTCCGGGCATCGCGGCGCCACGTCCCGGCCTCTACCGCACCGAGCCGCATCTCCTCCCGGTGGACGGATTCTTCGCGGCCCGGCTCCACCGGGAGTAATCTAACGACGGTCTTTTGAATCCTGACCCGTTGTTGCAACCTTGGTCCTGCCATTTCGGCATAGGCTAGGGAACCTGTCCATGGTCCAGATCGCACCCTCGATCCTCTCCGCCGACTTCGCCCGCCTCGCCGACGAGGTCCGCGCGGTGGAGGCGGCCGGGGCCGATCTACTCCACGTGGACGTGATGGACGGCCACTTCGTCCCGAACCTCACCGTCGGACCCCTGGTGGTGAAGGCGGTGCGGCCCCACACCCGCCTGCCGATCGACACCCACCTGATGATCGAGGACGCGGACGATTACATTCCGCAATTCGCCGCCGCGGGCAGCGACTTCATCACCGTGCACGTGGAGGCGTGTCGCCACCTGCACCGGACCGTCGCCCTGATCCGCGAGCACGGCGCCCGGCCCGGGGTGGTGCTCAACCCGGCCACCCCCCTGTGCAGCCTCGCCAACATCCTCGACGAGGTGGAAATGGTACTCCTGATGTCGGTCAACCCCGGCTTCGGGGGGCAGTCCTACATCGCGTCGTCGACCGCCAAGGTGGCGCGCCTGCGCAAGATGATCGACGACCGCAAGCTGGACGTGCGCATCGAGATCGATGGCGGCATCAAGCCGTCCAATTGCCGGCCGGTGATCGACGCCGGAGCGGACATCCTGGTGGCCGGATCCGCGATCTTTGGCTCCGACGACTACGCCGCTACGATTCGGGCATTACGTGGCTGAGGGCAAGAGCCGTGGCCGTGTTCAAGGAATTCACCCTGGAGGAGGCGCGGGCCACCCTGCCCCGGGTGCGCAAGCTGGTGACCGAGATGCGTGACGCGTGGGAGACCCATGAGCTGCTCCAGCGCGAGATTCACTCCCAGCTCGGCGGCCACCAGTTCGAGGAGCTGCCGGCGGACCGCCAGGCCGAGATCGCCCAGCACCTCCCCGCCCTGTCGCGCCTCCAGGAGCGCATCCAGCAGCGCGCCCAGACCCTGCAGGAGATCGGCTGCGTGATCAAGGGACCGGAGGAGGGTCTGGTCGATTACTTCTCGGTGGTCGAAGGCCGGCCGGTATGGCTGTGCTGGCGCCTGGGAGAGGAGGACATCGACTTCTACCACGACTTCCACGAGGGGTTCTCGGGCCGCCGGCCGATCGACTTCGACTGACTCCACACGCCCCGGTGAGTGATCCCATCCATGGCGTCAACCCGGCTCCGATCCATCCAAGGAAGGCAGGAAGATGAGAAAGGCAGGAGTTCGCACCGCGCACGTCCCCCCCGGTTCCTGTATTCCTGCCCTTCCTGCCTTCCTGAGAGGAGATCCTAGGCAGGCTGTAAGGGAGGAGTGGTGCGCCTGCGGCGCCACCTCCAGGATGTGATGGAGCTCCTCGTCACCGGCTCCGGCACCGCGGTGCCGTCGGTGCGGCGCTGCGCCGCCGGGTACTCGATCGCGGTGGCCGGCAGCCGGCTCCAGATCGATACCGGCCCCGGCACCCTGCGCCAGCTCGCGCGCTTCGGCATCCAGCCCAACGACATCGACCTGCTGTGCTACACCCATATCCACCCCGACCACGTCTGCGAGATCGTCCCATTCCTGTTCGCCAGCCGCTATGGCCAGGCGCCGGCGCGTGACCGTCCGTTATACCTCCTCGGCGGGGAGGGATTCGCGGCCTTCCTCGCGGCCCAGCAGGCGGTGTATGGCCACTGGCTGGTGCCGGAGCGCTTCGCCCTGGTGGTCCACGAGATCTCCACCCGCGGGGAGGACCAGTGGCGCGGAAACGGCTTCACTCTGCGCACCCGGCCGATGAACCACATCGCCACCTCCATCGCCTTCCGGGTGGAGGAACACGCCACTGGCCGCAGCCTGGTCTTCTCCGGCGACACCGACGTCACCGACGAGCTGGCCGTCCTGGCACGAGAGACCGACCTGCTGATCTGTGAATGCTCCAACCCGGAGGGCCAGAAGGTCGCGGGACACCTGATCCCCTCGGAGGTAGGCCGCATGGCCGCCGCCAGCGGTTGCCGGCGTCTCCTCCTCACCCACTTCTACCCCGCCTGCGACACGGCCGACCTCCTGACGCCCCTGCGCGCCCACTACCCGGGCCCGGTGGAGCTGGCCGAGGACGGGCTGCGCATCGCGCTGTGATTGCCCCCGCCTGCACGGCCAATATCCGGTCCTCTGTGCGCTGTGTGCCTCCGTGGTGAATACCGCCACGAGTTCCGAGTACCCTTCCGCCATGGCAGATCCCCTCTTCGTACGCCGCGGCTTCGGGCTGCGCGGCCAAATCGCCCCGCTGGTAGACGAGGAGTACGGCTCTGCCCTGCTGGAGCGCGTGCGTGCCAGCGGCAATGTCTACCTGGAGGGCGGCGTGACCATCCGCCTGGCCAAGGAGCTGGGCTTCTGCTACGGCGTGGATCGCGCCGTGGACCTTGCGTACGAGACGCGCGCCCGCTTTCCGGCCCGCCGCCTCTTTCTCACCGCCCAGATCATCCATAACCCGCACGTCAACCGGCGCCTGAAAGAGCAGGACATCGCCTTCCTCGACGGCGACTTCGACCGGCTCACCCCGGACGACGTGGTGATCATCCCCGCCTTCGGGGTGACGGAGGAGGTGCTGGAGCGGCTCCGCAGCCGGGGCTGTCTGCTGGTCGACACCACCTGTGCCTCGGTGATCAACGTGTGGCGCAACGTGGAGCGCAACGCCCGCGACGGCTTCACCACCGTCATCCACGGCAAGATCGACCACGAGGAGACCCGCGCCACCGCCTCCCGCGCCCTCCACGAAGGCACGGGACACTACCTGGTGGTGCTGGACCTGGAAGAGGCCGAGGTCGTCGCCGCCGGTATCCGCGGCACGCTCGGCGCCGCCGAGCTTCTCGATCGGCTCGGCCACGCCTGCTCCCCGGGATTCGATCCCCGGCGCCACCTGGAGCGCATCGGTCTGGCCAACCAGACCACCATGCTGGCCAGCCAGTCCCTGGAGATCGGACGTTGTTTGCAGACGGCCATGGAGGATCGCTACGGCGCAGACCACGTGGCCCGCTTTCGCGCCTTCGACACCATCTGCGGCGCCACCGAGGACCGCCAGCAAGCGGTCAAACAGCTCATGGAGACGCCCCCGGACCTGATGGTGGTGGTGGGCGGGTTCAACAGCTCCAACACCTCACACCTGGCGGAGATCGCCGCGCACCACTGCCCGGCCTACCACATCGAGGACGCCGCCGACCTGATCGCCCGCGATCGCATCCGGCACAAGGTGCCCGGCAGGGCGCCGGCCCTACGGGAAGGCCGGTGGCTGCCCGCCCCACCGGTCACCATCGGTCTCACCGCCGGCGCTTCCACCCCGGGCGTGAAGATCGGCGAGGTGATCCACCGCCTGCTGGCGCTGGGCAACGCCGAAACGCCGCGGTGATGTACTTGATCCACAGATGACACAGATGGAAGCCGATCGCGACGCTCGCCGCTGTTCCTCATCGTGAACAACCGCGCCAGGACGCCAGGGCGCGAAGAAGATCGCTCGTGATGTCCATGGGCCTCGAGCCCTGGTCGGTGGCGCTGCACCGTCGGTCGATGCCGATGACATCTGCGCTCATCTGCGTCATCTGTGGATCACACGATGGTTTCCGGCGTTCCGCTGGTGAATCGCACCCGCAGGAGCAGGGAGTTGGTCACCACCGAGACGGAGGAGAGGGCCATGGCGAGGCCGGCCCACTCTGGGGGGAGGCCGATCCCCAGGGGGGCGACCAGCACCCCGGCGGCGAGGGGTAGGCCCACGGTGTTGTAGACGAAGGCCCAGAAGAGGTTCTGCTTGATCTTGCGCAGGGTGGCGCGGCCCAGGCGCAGGGCGTCGACGACGCCGCGCAGGTCGGAGTGCACGATCACCACCCCTCCCGCCTCGCGCGCCACCTCCACGCCCGCGCCCATGGCGATCCCCACGTCGGCGGCGGCCAGGACCGGCGCGTCGTTCACCCCATCCCCGACGAAGGCCACCCGCTCGCCGGCGGCACGGAACGCCTGCAACCGCGCCACCTTGTCCGCCGGCAGCAAGCCGCCGTAACCAGCCTCCATCGGGACCCGGGCGAGCAACCCGTCCACCGCCCCCTGGCGATCCCCCGACAGCACGGCGGTCTTGATCCCCATCGCACTCAGGGCCGCCACCACCGCGGCCGCCTCCGGGCGCACCGTGTCCGCCAGGCGCAGGCCGCCGAGCAGCTCACCTTCGCGCGCGACCCAGACGCGTCCTGTCCCGGCGGCCCCGTCGGTGGCCGGCAAGGGGATGCCGAGCCGTTGCAGGTAGGCGTCGCCGCCGGCCAGCACTGCGCGGCCGTCCACTGTCCCACGCACACCCAGTCCGGGCTGCTCCTCGACGTCCTGGGCCGCGCTCGCTGCCACGCCGCGGGCCGCGGCGGCGTCACGGATCGCTTGGGCGAAGGGGTGCGGCGACGCCCACTCCACGGCCGCCGCCGCGGCCAGGACCTCGTCCTCCGTGTGTCCCGGGCGGGGCTCGATGCCGTGCACCGCCGGCCGGCCCTCGGTGAGGGTACCGGTCTTGTCGAACACCACCCGGTCGATCCGGGCGAACGCCTCCAAGGCTCGGCCACTCTTGAACAGTAAGCCGCGGCGCAGGCCGAGGCCGCTACCGACCAGGATCGCCGTCGGCGTGGCCAGCCCTAGGGCGCACGGGCAAGCGACCACTAGGACCGCCACCGCGCGAGTCACCGCGTAGGCGATGCCGGCGCTGCCCACCGCCCACCAGGCGCCGAACGTCACGCCGGCGATCGTGACCACCGCCGGCACGAACACCGCCGAGACCCGGTCGGCGAGGCGCTGGATGGGTGCCGGCTGGGCCTGGGCCTCCCGGACCATGGCGATCACCTGGCCGAGGAAGGCGTCCGCACCGGTGCGGGTCACCTCCACCTCGATCACGCCGGTCTGGTTGAGGGTTCCGCCGACCACCGCCGCTCCCGGCTCCCGCACCACCGGCAAGGGCTCGCCGGTGAGCAGGGATTCGTCCACCGTGGTGGTGCCGGCACGCACCACGCCGTCGATGGGAATGCGCTCCCCCGGCCGCACCTGGACCACGTCGCCCGGTTGGGCCTCGGCCAGAGGGATCTCCTGCCACCGATCGCCGGCACGGCGCCGGGCGCGGTCGACCTGCATCCCCGCCAGCTCCTCCAGGGCGCGGCTCGCCCGGCCCCGGGCGCGCTCCTCCAGGAGCTTGCCGACACGGATGAAGGCGACCAAGAGGATCGCCGTATCGAAGGCGTGGTGGTCGGTCACCCCGGCGAGGTAGAGCAGGGAGAAGACGTACGAGGCGGCAATCCCCAGGGCGACCAGCACGTCCATGTTGGCGGCGCCGCCGCGCAGGGCGTGGTAGGCGCCGCGGTAGTAGTCCAACCCAGGCCCGACTTGATTGACGGTCGCGATGACCGCCAGGAGGGCGAGGCTCCAGGCCGGAGGCAGAGCGAGATGCGGCACGACGAAGGCCGCGACGGCGAGGGTGGCGGCGAACAGGAAGAGGCGTAGCTCGCGACGCTCGCGGCCGCGGCTCCCCGCCCCGACCGGCAGCGGTGTATAGCCGGCGCGGCGCACCGCGGCGAAGATATCCGCGCTGCTCGCCGCCGCCGGGTCAAAGCGCACGGTGCCGGTCTCCACCGCGAAGTTCACCGTCGCCGACGCCACACCCCGCACCCGCTCCACCGCGCGCTGGATGCCGCGGGCACAGTTGACGCAGGTCATGCCTTGAATGGCGAAGGCGATCTCCTCGCTGCGACCGTTGCCGCGGGCCCCGGGCGCGCCAGCCGGCGCCGGCGTTGCGCGAGTCGCGGGTGCGATCGCCGCCACGCTCTGGTCGTCGACCGTGTATTCCTCCGCGCGGATCTCCTCGATCACCCGCTGCAGGTCGACCTCCGGGTCGCTCGTCTCCAGGCGAGCGATGCCCTCGGCATACGACACCTCCAGGGGGGTGGCGCCCGCCACCCGCGCGATCGCCTGCCGCACCGTGCGCTCGCAGTGCTCGCAGGTCATGCCCCCCACCTTCAGGGTGATCTCGGCCATGGTTGCTCGTCACGCCGGCGCGGGCGGCCTACCGGATTGCAGGGCAGCGTGCAGCGCCGCCTCGTCGATCGGGTAACGACCAGCCTCGCGCCCGTTGATCCACACCCCTACTCCATCGTCACCTCGCCCGCGAGGGTCCAGGCGAAGAAGGTCATCTTGGCGTTCAGGTCGATGGTGGTGGTCTGACCCGACTCCACCGTGGCCTCGACGGTGAGATCATCGCCATGACTCCGATCCCCCTTCAGGGTCTTGGCGTAGCCTACCTCCACCGTGTAAGTCCCCGGCGGGCGCGGCTCATCGAGGAGCACGGCAGACCCTAAGCACGGCACCTGTCCGTCGTCCGGCAGCACGACCTTCTGCCCGTTGATGCGCAACGGCTGGACGAATAAACCGTCGCAAAAAAAGTCCGAAAAGCTGCCGTTGAAGACCACCCGCAACCGCGTCTTCGCCACCAGCTCCGCCTGCAACCGAGCCTCCTCCCGCAGCCGCGCCACCCGCTCGTCCTCGCGCTGGTAGGCGTCGCTGGCGATCCGTCCCAGGGTATAGGCGAGCTCCGATGGGTTGCTGACCGAGAAGTAGCGCCCCCCACCGGCGTTGGCGATCCCCTGGAGTTGCTCCCGGTCGGTATCGTTGCGGACATTGAGACCGATCACCTCGATGCGCGCCCCCGGCACCTCGACCATCACGTTGGCGACGTCGACCAGGGGATCCTGGGAACAGGTGTCGCCGCCATCGGCGATCGTCACCACCACCTGAGTACCGACCCTCCCTTCCAGGTCGCGCACCGCGCGGCGCAGGGCGGACGAGATGGGCGAGCTGCCCTCCGGGTGCAGCTCCCGGAGCACCTCGCTCACCTCCTCCGGCGACCGTCGCTCCGGAGCCAGATTGAGGGTAGTGTCGGCGCACCCCACGAGCTGCGGGCTGTCGCCGAAGGTACGCAGGCCGATGGCCGGACGGGTGTGTCTGCGAGCGAAGCTCCCTACCCCGCTGCGCAGGATGTCGATGCGCGGACCGGCCGAGTCCTCGGAGCGCATGCTGCCGGAGGCGTCGAGGACCAAGTGGACGGTGACCTCCGAGGGGATCGGCGGCAATTCCACCTCCGCCGCACCCACGCCGGTGGCGAATAGCCACAATGCGGCGAACAATACGCGCCCCATCACGCCGCCTTCCGGTAGATCAATAGTCCGATCACGACGCACAAGATTGCGAGCAGGCTCAGATCCAGAGTAAAACCGAACGTGAGTTGCATGATGCCCAGATCGAGGGTCCACGGCGGGGTCAGCCCCACCTTCATGCCCTGGACGAACAAATCATGAAAAATGCCGCCGTGAATGAGGTGTTTGAACAGGGTCGATAGAATTCCTCCGAACACGGCGGAGAAAAACGCCACCAGCAGCCCAATCCAGAGGCTACCCTTTGTTTTGCGCTCGTTCAGCATCGATGACATAGATTCGGAATCCCGCGGACGTCGTATGGATCTGGGGATGGGTTGTTAGCAGACGGTTCCCCGCCGGCGCAAGGTTGGCAGGTGGCCCGGATCCGGAGACGGCCGGCTACCATGGCGTACTCGCGGCAATTATCCCCACACCCGCGTCGGCCGATTCAACTCTTATGACCCTCGCCAACACCAGCCTCCTCGACGCCCTGGAGATGATTCTCAGCAAGGATGCCTCCGGCGTCCTCACCGCGACCCGGGTCGACAGTGCCCAGCGCAAGCTGCACATCATCGATGGCAAGGTGGTCTTTGCCTCGTCTCTGGCACCCGAGGGTCGCCTCCTCGATCGCCTGCGGGCCGGCGGCCGGCTCACCGAGGCGCAATATAGCCGGGCACTGACCTCGTTGCAGAAGACCGGACGCAAGGCTGGGCAGGTCCTCATCTCCCTGCGGTTGCTGACGGAGGACGAGGTCGTGGCGGTGCTGGAAGAGCAGATCTACGGGAACCTCCGGGTGCTGCTGAAAGATCCGACGATCCCGGTCCGTTTTCTGCCCATCCCGGACCTGTGCGTCGAGCAGCCCCATCCGGACCTGCCGGTACCGGACGCCCTGTTTCGTGCCTTTGCGGGCATGTCACCAGCTACCCTGGAGAGCCATTACCCCCTGAGCCCCGATCAATGCTTCCGCACCGCCGTCACCCCATGGTCCTTCGTCCACCGCTTTCCCTTCGACACCGAGGCGGCGACCCTCCTGAGCCTGGTGGAGACGGGTCGCACCGCCGCCGACCTCGCCCGCCTGGCGGAGCTGGACTTCCCGGGGGTGACCCAGCGGCTGTTCCTCCTCATGTACCTGGGCCTGATCGAGCCGAGCGCCACACCGGCGTCGCTGGCGCCGGCTTACGACGCACGCATTGAGGAAGCCAGTAGCAGCGGTGAGGAGGAGATCGACGAAGGGGAGCCGCTCTCCGCATACGCGCAGCAGCTCCGAGAGGAGCTCCTCGGCCTGGACCGCCGGCTGGAGCAGATGGATTACTTCCAGATCCTGCGCATCAACGAGAACCATCCGGTGCAGGCCATCAAGGAGTCGTTCCGGACCTTGAGCAAGCGGCTCCATCCCGACATGGTGCGCGGCTCCGGCCTGGCATGGGAGGCGGTGGAGATTGCCGAGCGCGTCTATGCCAAGCTGAGCGTCGCCTATGACACCTTGCTGGACACCGAGAAGCGGCGCGCCTACCTGAGAACACGGCAGACGGTGGCGGGCGCGCGGCGCACGTCGTTCACGGACCCGGACACCATTTTTGGCAATGCACGGAAGGCGATCGCCGACCATCAGTATGATCGCGCGGCCCAGCTCCTCACCAATCTCATCGAGCGCTTTCCCGACCGCAGCGAGTATCACTACTACCTCGCCACCGCCTTTACCGGCCTGCGCGGTCGCAAGCGGGAGGCGGAGCAGGAGCTGAAGCGGGCGATCGATCTCGAACCCACCAATGCCAATTACTACGTCGGGCTGGGCAATCTTTACAAGGACGGGAGCATCATCGACAAGGCACTGACGATGTACCGCGCCGCGTTGCGCTGGGATCCGAAGAACCGCCATGCCTTGAAGGCGGTGAGAGAGCTGGAGGCCGGGGCAAAGACGGCAGAGGTGGGCAGGGTCGGCGGCCTCTTCACCCGTTTCCGGAAGTAGCCACCGATGACCGTCGAGGACCTCGCCCTCCCCCCCCTGGATGCCGGCCTGCCGATCCCCGCGCAGCGCGACGCGGGGGAGGCCGAGCTCAGCTACGAGATCAACCCCCGGCTCTACGAGTGGGTGGGGCGGTTGATGGACCTGATCCAGAAGGTCGCACCGCTCAAGATCCGCGTGCACAACCTGCACGACCAGGCGGAGCGCGGCGACATCTTCCTGTTCAACCACTTCTCCCGCTTCGAGACCTTCCTCCCGCAGTATGTGCTGTACCGCAAGGCGAAGGTCATCGGCCGGTCGCTCGCCGCGCCGGAGTTCCTCGGCCCCGACTGGTTCGGCGACTTCCTGCGCAGCCTGGGTGCGATCCCCACCAACCTGCGCGGGATCATCGACTTCATGGGCGACGAGATCCTGGCCGGTCGCAAGATGGTCATCTTCCCCGAAGGGAGCATGATCAAGGACAAGAAGGTAGTGGATCACCGCGGTCGCCTGCAGATCTACTCCCGTGAGCGGGGGATGCGCCGCACCCCACACACCGGCTCGGCGGTGACGGCGCTGAAGGCACAATACCGGCTGTACTACCTGAAACGCGCCTTGGAAGAGGGCAACACCGCCCTCCAGGACAGGCTCCTCGCCGACTGGCCCACCAAGGACGCGGAGACGCTCCAGCGACGACTCAGCCAGCCGATCACCATCGTGCCGGCCAACATCACCTTCTTTCCCCTGCGCATCACCGACAACCTTCTCCAGGCGGTGGCGGAACGGCTCGCCAAGGTGAAGAGCCGGCGCCTCCTCGAGGAGCTGCGCATCGAGGGCAACCTCCTGTTCCGGCCGACCGACATGGACATCCGCTTCTCGGAGCCGATCGCCGTCGCGGAGTATCTGACGCGGGTCGACCGTTGGCTCCTCGACCGCATCTACCGTGCCATGGCGCGCCAGGCCGCCGGCCACCGCGACCCGGATCGGCGCTTGCAATGGCTGCATCGC
This sequence comes from bacterium, assembly GCA_036393335.1. Taxonomy (GTDB): domain Bacteria; phylum CG2-30-53-67; class CG2-30-53-67; order CG2-30-70-394; family CG2-30-70-394; genus DASWHD01. The sequence goes on along the minus strand of DASWHD010000083.1, from coordinate 10,674 downwards.
CTGCAACAACACCGCACCCACCAGCTCGCGGAACCGATCATGCAGCGCTACATGCGCGACATGTACGGGTTGACGACCATCAACCTCAGCCACCTGGTGTCCAACGTCCTGTATCGCACCGTCTCCGAGTCGCGACGCCAGCGCATCGGGGTGAGCGAGCTCGGCGAAATGACTTACGTCGCGTTGCAACAGTTGCAACGCTCCAAGCGCGTCTTCCTGCACCCCGATCTCACGCATACCGAGAAGAACATCGAGATCCCGTGCCAGCCGTTGCAACGCTTCCACGGGTGTCTCGGCCGCGCCGAGGACCAACGCCTCATCCACCTGGACCACGATGAGTTCTTCCTGTCACCGAAGCTCACCGATGTCCACGACTTCGACGAGATCCGCCTGGAGAACCACATCCAGCTCGCGGTGAACGAGTCGCAGCCGGTGGTGGACTGCGTGCGCGCCGTAGACGAGGCCCTCGCCCTGAAGCCGGAGGAGCGCCGACGCATGGTGGCCGCCTATCTGCAGGACGACGACACGCGCCTCTTCCAGCACGACAAGGCGATGTTCACCCAGCCGCATTACCACCGTCTCAACCAGTACGAGACCGGGAAGCGCGACGGGGCCTCGTTTCTATTGGCAGGGAGCCGGGACGACCTGGGGATCTTGCTGCTGCACGGCTTCTCCGCGTCTCCTGCCGAGGTGCGCCCCCTCGGCGAGGCGCTCCACGGAGAGGGCTTCACGGTGTTCGCCCCGCGTCTGCGCGGCCATGGCACCTCCCCCTACGATCTGGCGACCCGCACCTGGGAGGAGTGGCTCGCCTCGGCGCGGCTTGGGTATACCCTGCTGCGCAACCGTTGTCGCCGGGTGGCGATCGTCGGCCACTCGATGGGTGGTTGCCTCGCCTTCCTGATCGCCACAGAGGGGCCGGTGGCGGGGGTGGTCAGCATCTCCACCCCAACCCGCCTGGCAAGCCGGCGCTCCTCCCTGGTGCCGCTGTTGCACAAGGCCAACCGGCTGGCCAATCTGCTCACCGGCGTCGAGGGGCTCAAGAACTTCGACCGCACGGAACCGGAGAACCCGGACATCAACTACCTTCATCTCCCGATCTCCGGGGTACGCGAGCTGCAGAACCTGATCGCCGCCTTCCAAGAGCTCCTACCGGAGGTGAAGGTGCCGGTCCTGGTCTTGCAGGCGGACGAGGACCCGACGGTCGAGCCCGCCAGCGCCCATGACATCGAGGAGCGTCTGGGCAGCCACAACAAGCGCGTGGTCATCATCCCGGCGGAACGCCACGTGCTGGTCCTCGACGACCGCCTCGGGGTCCATCGGCGGGTGCGGAAATTCATGGTGGGACTTGCGGACGGCACCATCGGGAACGGGTGACACCTGCCCCGTCGAGCCGTGTCCGGTCCCATGCGCAACGGCCTGCTGCTGGCCATCGCGTTGTTCCTATCGGGCTGCTCCGCCCCGTACCTGGCCGATACCGCCTATCACCATCTACGCCTGCTCGCCCGGCGGGTCCCCATCGACACGGTGGTCCACGACGGCGGTGCCGACCCCCGCCTGCGGCAAAGTCTGGAGCGCGTCGCGTCAATCCGCCGCTTCGCCAGCGAACGCCTGGGCATGACGGTGGAGGACAACTACGCCACCTACGTCGCAGTCCATGGCCCCTACGTCACCTTTAACCTGTCGGCCTGTCCGCCCGATCAACTGGTGCCGTACCAGTGGCATTTTCCCGTGGTCGGCGCGGTGCCGTACAAGGGATTCTTTCACCGCACGGATGCCGAGCACGAGGAGCGACGGCTCCGAGCCGCAGGCTACGAGACCTACCTGCGGGGCGTGGTCGCCTACTCGACCCTCGGCTGGTTCAGCGACCCGGTGCTGTCGACGATGCTCGGCGACGACCCCTACGAGCTGGCCGACCTGCTGTTCCACGAGCTCACCCATGCCACCCTGTTCGTCAAGGGAGAGGTCGCGTTCAACGAGTCCCTGGCGAGCTTCGTGGCGGAGCAGGCGACCCTCCAGTACATCGCCGACCAAGAGGGGCGTGACTCGCCCGCCTATCGCGCGCGCCTCGCCACCTATGCGGAGGAACGCCGCTTCAGCGACCGGGTCCACGGCTTGTACCTGGAGCTCGAGTCCCTCTACCAGGCGGCACCGCCGGATGCCGTGGTACAGCGGGAAGCGCTCTACGCGGCCTTTCGCCGGCGTCTGCTGGCGGAGGACTCGCGGATCACGGCCCCCGGCTACCGCCGGTTCGCCGAGCTGCCACCCAACAACGCGCGGCTCCTCGCCTACCACCGCTACCACGAGGGCCGTGATGCCTTCGAGGCCCTGCTGGGAGAGCACAATGGTGACCTCTCCGCCTTCCTGCACATCCTGCTTCGCCACCGCCGCGCTTTACGGCACGAGCCGTTTACCGTGCTGCGGCAGCTCACGCCGGGCTAACCGCATTTCTCACCATGACTCTGCTGCGCCCGCGCAACTGCCCTGCCTGCCGGCAGGCAGGCCGCATCTCCTGGCCCACCTCGTCCGAGTCCGCGCCAGGGGTAGGAGCCGGTTGCACCGGCGATCCGCGCAACAGGCCCTGCGGGCCTGGGTCGCCGACCTGCCTGTCCGGTAGGCAGGAGGGATTCGGCTCCTACCGCGGGCCAGCCAGGATCTACCGCCATTGGCACGGGCTCGCGACGATCCCTGGTGAGAAATGCGGGCTAATCCACCCGCGTGCTCCGCCACGGGTCGCAGGGTAGCCCTGCTTTCGCAAGTGGGGTCACGCCGGGGCCAGGAATCCGCCTACTGAGTCCTCGGCCGATCATGCATGGCAAAAGTTAGCCGACCACTTTACCGACAAGGAACTGCACCATGTCGAACGCGACGCCACACCCCAGCCCTGTCACAGGACTGGGGGACTCCATGGCCAAGAAGATTACCGTCATGATCGTCGACGACTCGCCGTCGATGTGCGCGCAGATCGGGGCGATCCTCGGCCGCGAGCCGGACATCGAGGTGGTGGGTACCGCGCCGGACCCGGTGAGCGCCGCCGGCGCCATCGCCCACTGTGAGCCCGATGTCCTGACCCTGGACATCGAGATGCCGCGCATGGATGGGCTCACCTTCCTCCGCAAACTGATGGCCAGCCACCCGATCCCCGTGGTGATGGTTTCCTCCCACACCCAGAAGGGGGCCGACCTGAGCATCGAGGCCATTCGCTCCGGCGCGGTGGCCGTGGTGGGGAAACCCGTGGCCGCCGCGGCACAGGACCTGGAGGAGTTTGCCACCAGCCTGGTGGAGCAGGTGCGGGCCGCCGCGGCGTGTCGCCTCAATCGCCTATGCACCTCCCGCTCCCCCAGCACGGTCCCGCCGACCCCGACACGCGGCGAGTCCCGGCTCCTGAGGCCGATCCTCATCGGGGCATCCACGGGGGGCACCGACGCGTTGCGTTGGGTACTGTCGAGCCTGCCCGCGGACGCGCCACCCATCGCCATCGCCCAGCACATGCCGAAGAAATTTACCGCATCATTCGCCGCCCGCCTCGACAAAGAGAGCGCCCTGACCGTCAAGGAGGCGGAGGACGGCGAACCGCTGCGCGCCGGTGTCGCTCTCCTGGCACCGGGGGACTCGCACATGACCATCACCGGCACGGCAGCGGCGCCGCGGGTCGCCGTTCGCCCTGGAGTCCGGGTGAACAACACTCGGCCATCCGTGGACCTGCTCTTCGAATCCGCCGCGCGAGTCCTGGGCGACGGCGCCGTGGGCGTGATCCTATCCGGAATGGGGGACGATGGCGCCCGCGGGCTGCGATCCATGCGCGACGCCGGCGCCGCCACCTTCGCCCAGGACGAGACGAGCTGCGTGATTTACGGCATGCCGCGCGCGGCCCAGGCCCTCGGGGCGGTCGGTCGCGAGCTGTCCCTCGACCGGATCCCGCAGGCCACCCTCAAGGCCGCCGTGCAAGACTAGCGGTAGTTACTCCTGCGAGCCGGTCGGTGGGATGAACAGGGGCGAGATCCCCTGCCGCCGCAGCCGCGCCTCTTCGCGCTCCGCCTCCGCCTGGTTGGCGAACGGCGGTAGCCGCAGCACGAAATAGGCGCCACGGCGCAGGATGACCGTCGCGATGCCCAGGGAGCGGTAGTGCTCCTGGTCGTCGCGGGCGCTCCGCTCCAGGCGATAGGTCCCGAGCTGCAGGAGGTAGCCTGCCGGCTCGGTGGACGCCTCACCCTGGGGAGGAGAGGGGAGAGAGGCGGGCAACGCGGGCGCCGGCGACTGTACCAACGGCGCAGGACCTTCGTGTTCTGCCGGCGGCGGCGTGGATGCCGTAGACGCGGGGGGCGATAGTGTCTGGTCAACCATCCCTGGTGATGCAGGGGACGACGGGGCCGGTGGTGTCTCGGCCGGCTCAAGCGGCGGAAACGCCGGAGGCTGCGTCTCCCGTGGCGTTGATGCGAGGGGCTCGGCCAACGGCTGCAGCAAGGCGGGTGGCGTGCCCGCCTCACCGGAAGAACGCGCGGCGCGTGGCGGCGGCTCGAGAATCAGGGGGAACTCCTCCATCGCCGGAGGCGAGACCGCACCCGTCGCCAGCACCCCTGTCGGCGCCACGGTCCCCGCCGTGTGGCGCTGGAACCAGGCGTCGCCCTGCGCCATCCACACCCCGCCCACGACCAGCGCCAGGGCGACACCGCCGCAGGCGGCGGCGCGGCGCGTGCGCCGGCGGAGATCTCCGAAGAGAAACTCCGGAGTGCGCCGCAATGGCACCGGCCGACTGAGGTCCATGCGCAACGCGACGGCCATGGGCGCAGTGTAACAGCCACGAGGCCGGGGCCATACCGGGACTTTCTGTACCCCGTGATCTCGCGTGACGCGGCAAATCCAGGCCGGCCGGCGGCCGCGGTGAGCGATCACCCGTCGGGTGGGCGCGGTGGACAATACCGGTTAAAATGACAAATTCGACCGTCCAGCCACTCTGTACCCATCCGATCAAGGACACCTCGATGCTCTCCGACCTCGCCGCGCAACGCGACCAGCTCCACGCCCGCCTCGTCGATCTCCGGGGGCATCTTTGACCCGGAGGGCAAAGAGACGCGGATCGCGGCGATCGATCGCTTGGCGGAAGAGCCGGGTTTTTGGCATGACCTGAGTCAGGCCCAGGCCCTGCAAAAGGAGCGCGCCCAGCTCCAGCGCGTCGTCAATCTCTGGCAGGCGTTCACCACCGCGTTCGGTGATCTCGACGTCCTGTTCGAGTTCGCCCAGGCGGAGCCGGGTGAGGTGGCCCATGAGCGTGACATCGAGCGGGAGCTAGACCGCCTGGAGAGGGAACTGAGCGAGCTCGAGGTGGCCACCATCCTCGCCGGCGAGACCGATGCCAACAATGCGATCGTCGATATCAATGCCGGCGCCGGCGGCACCGAGTCGCAGGATTGGGCGCAGATGCTGCTGCGCATGTTCACGCGCTGGGCGGAGCGCCGCGGCTTCGACCATCAGCTCCTCGACTTGCAGCACGGCGAGGAAGCGGGGATCAAATCCGCCACCCTGTTGGTGAAGGGCGACTACGCCTTCGGTTACCTCAAGGGGGAGACCGGGGTGCACCGCCTGGTGCGCATCTCACCCTTCGACGCGGCCAAGCGACGCCATACCTCGTTCGCCTCGGTGTTCGTGAGCGCGGAAATCGACGAGGAGATCGTGGTGGAGATCGAGGAGAAAGACCTGCGCATCGACACCTATCGCTCCTCCGGCTCCGGCGGCCAGCACGTCAACAAGACCGACTCGGCGGTGCGTCTCACCCACCTGCCCAGCGGCATCGTCGTGGCCTGCCAGAACGAGCGCAGCCAGATCAAGAACCGCTCCACCGCCATGAAGCTGCTCAAGGCCAAGCTCTACGAGATGGAACGCCTGGCGCAGGAGGAGCGGCGCGCCGAGGCGAGCGCCGACAAGACCGAGATCGCCTGGGGCCATCAGATCCGCTCCTACGTCCTCGCGCCCTATCGTCTGGCGAAGGACGTCCGCACCCGCCACGAGACGGGGAACGTGGACGCGGTGCTCGATGGCGACCTCGACGACTTCATCAAGGCCTACCTCCTGGCGCCCAAGGCCGCCGGCGCGGCGCAGTGACACGCCAGTTTGCCCGGCGCCACGGCCGGCGACCGATCAGTCGTTGGCCGCCACCACGACCTTGATCAGGTCGCCGGGGCGCGGGCTCGGTTTGCCATCGTAGCCGTTGAAGTAGGACAGCCAGGCAGCGTCCCGCTCATCGCCGGGATAACGGCGCGCGAGGCTGGCGAAGTCCTCGCCCCCCGGGACGGGGTGGAGATGCAGCTTCTCCGGTGCCGCCTGCCGCCTTTGCTCCGGGGTGAGCGGCGCCAGGGAAGCGGTGATCGCCGCGAGGCGACCGGCGCCGCGCGCGAAGGCCTCGGGTCCGCCGAAGGCGAACACGGTGACGGCGGTGCCACGCCGCACCCAGGTGGTGACCTGCAGGGTAAGGGGTGCGCCATTGGCCGTCACCCGGAGCTCGATCTGCTGCGCGCCGCTCGGTCGCGCCACCGGCCGTGCCACGGCCTGCGCCCCGATCTGGCGGAGCACGTCGGCCATTACCGTCGCGCTGCTCTCGCCGGCCCGCGCGACACGCAGCGCAGCCTGCCAGCCGACTTCTTCGTCCGGTCCCCGCAGGGCGACACGACCCCGGGCGGTCTGCGCCTGCCAGCCGCCGGGCACCTGCACCGCCACGTCGAAACGCCGGTTGAGATAGACCCCGCCCACCACCCGCCCCTCGTCTTCCGACGGCCCCACGGGGATGCCGTCGATGGTCTTCAGGTAGGCGGGACGCTCGACCCGGGCCCCGCCCGGTAGCTCGGCGGCGCGGGCGCGCAGTCGCTCGATGCGCTGGCGGGTGTCGGGGTGGCTGGCGAACAGGCCGTGAAAGCCCCCCTGCCCCGCGTCGCGTTCCTGCCGCAGGAGGGTCTCGAAGAAGTGGTGGAGCTGCTCGGTGTCGTAGCCTGCCGCGGCGGCGTACTCCAGGCCGATCTGGTCCGCCTGGAGCTCGTTGCCCCGACCGTAGCCACTCACGGCCGCCGAGAAAGCGAGGTCGGAGAGCTGGGTCCAGTTGGCCAGTCCCGGTTGCAGGGCGACAGCCAGCCCCCTGAGAAGCTGGTAGCCGGCCGCCTGGGTGTAGCGCTGCGCCCCGTGGCGGGCCGTGACGTGGCCGATCTCGTGGCCCACCACACCCGCCAGCTCCGCCTCGTTGTTCAGCTCGGCGAGCAGGCCGCGGGTGACGTAGATGTAGCCGCCGGGGAGGGCGAAGGCGTTCAGGATCGGCGAGTCGAGGACCGTGAAGTGATAGGCGAGGTGCGGGCGGTGGGAGACACGCACCAGTGCCTCTCCCACCCGCACGACGTACCGGTCGAGGGACGGTGCCTCCAGTGGCCCGTATTCGGCGAGGATGTTGGGATGTTCCTCGGCGCCGAGGGCGATCTCCTGGGCCTCGCTGAGCAGCGAGACCTGGTGCTGGCCGGTGACCGGATTGACCGCGCAGGCGACCCCGATCGCCAGCAGCAGCCCGACGGCGGCCGAACCGCCGTAGGCCATCCACCGTCCGAACCGCCGATTGCCAGAGTCCCCCATCGGTCAGCGGTAGTCCTTGATCCATTCGATGTTCTTGCGCACCGACGCCGCGGAGGCGTCCATCAGGGCCTGTTCCTCGGGCTCCAGGGGAAAGTCGATGATCTTCTCCACACCGCCCTCACCGAGGACGCAGGGCACCCCCATCATCAGGTCGTGGATGCCGAACTCCCCCTCCAGGGCGGCGACACACGGCAGGACCTCCTTGGAGTCCGTGACGATGGCCCGGGCCATGGCCGCCGCCGCCGCCGCCGGGGCGTAAAAGGCGGAGCCGGTCTTGAGCAGGCCGACGATCTCGGCCCCGCCGTTCTTGGTGCGGGTGACGATCTCTTGCAGGCGCTCCTCGGGGATGAGCCGGTGCAGGGGGATGCCGTTCACCGAGCACATGCGCAGCAGGGGCACCATCTGATCGCCATGGCCGCCCAGGACCATGCCGACGACGTCGCGGATGCTGCAGCCCACCTCCTGAGCGACGAAGGTCTGGAACCGGGCCGTGTCCAGGACCCCCGCCATCCCCATCACCTGGGACTTGGGCCGGCCCGCGATCTGGCGTACGAGCTGGGTCATGAGGTCCACGGGATTGGAGACGACGATGAAACAGGTGTCCGGGGAGTATTCGAGGGCCGAGCGAGTCACCTCGGAGACGATCTTGGCGTTGGTGGTGAGGAGGTCGTCACGGCTCATCCCCGGCCTGCGGGCGATGCCGGCCGTGATGACGATGATGTCGGAGCCGGCGGTGTCGGCGTAGTCGTTGGTGCCGCTCACCCAGGTCTCGAAGCGGCGGAGCGGGGCGGCCTGCTGGATGTCGAGGGCCTTGCCTTGGGGGAGCCCTGCGATCACGTCGAGCAGGATCACGTGCTCGACGCGGTTCATCTCCGCGAGGGAACGGGCGGTGGTGGCGCCCACGTGGCCGGCGCCAACGACGGTGACTTTGGTCATCATGGGGATCTCCGGGGTCGCAGGACGACCGGGACGGAACGAGGTAGGGGGCAGGCGACGCAGCGACTCACCCGCCCCTCATCAAGGGAGTGTATGGGCGGTCCGGATCACCCGACAAGCGCCGGCGGCTGCGCCGGCGCTAGGGAATCATCGTGGCCCTGCCGCGCCCCGCACCGCACAACCTGAGGCTGGCGGCGCCGGCGATCAGGGCCAGGGCGCAGCTTGTGGCAAACAGACCGCGCGGGCCGATGACGTCGTAAAACAGCCCGCTGCCACCAAAGCCCAGGATCATGCCGATGCCGTAGCTGGACAGGGAGTACAGGCTCTGTCCCGAGGCGCGCAGGGACCTGGGGAAGGCGTCGTGGGTGAAGTGGATGGCGGCCACGTGAAAGGTGCCAAAGGTGAAGGCATGGAGCACCTGCGCGGCGGCGATGGCGGGCATGGCGTCGGTGGTGGCGAAGATCGCCCAGCGCAGGGCCGCCACGACCAGGGAGAGGGTCAGGACACGACTCTCGCCGAGCCAACCCACCAGCCGGCCCGCGCCGTACATCACCACCAGCTCGCTGGTCGTCGCGAGGCCCCACAGCAGCCCGATGGTGGCGCGATCGACCCCCACGGACTCCATGTAGATGGAGAAGAAGCCGTAGTACGCCCCGTGAGACATCTGCATGAGCACGCAACACAGGAGAAAGATCGCCAGGGTGGGACGGCGCAGGATGGGCAAGATGGCCGGGACCTCGTGACCGACGGGGTGCTCCACCGGCGGCAGGGCCTCGACGGCGACCGCGGTGCCGACGCTGAGGACCACCCAACCCACCAGCACGCTGACCAAGGGGAAGACCTCCACCACCTGGCCGAATCCGATGGACAGGCAGATGAAGCCGGCGGTCCCCCACGCCCGGATCCGCGCGTAGTCCCAGCGGCTCGCCGTCACCTGCTCCAGGGTCACCGCCTCCACCAAGGGCAGGAGCGGCACGTGAATGACGCCGTAGACCACCATGCATAGGAGCATGGTGGGGAAACGGTCGACCCACAGGTACAGCGACGAGGCCGCGACGCTGCCCCAAGCGGCGATCCGGGTCGTCAACCGCTGGCGCCGGGTACGGTCGGCCCAGTGGGTCAGGGCGAAGCCGGCGACCACCCGTGCGGCCGGCACCACCATGGAGAGGGTGCCGATCTGCCACGAGGCGAAGCCGAGGGACTTGCAATACAGGTTGAAATACGGAAGGAAGACCCCGAGTACCGCAAAGTACGCGAAGTAAAAGGCCGCGAACCTCCCCGTTCCCTCACGCCTCACTCCTCCTCCGTCCAGTTGATCAGGAACAGGTTGGTGGCCGCGAGCTGTCCCAGGTCCGTGGTATCGACGGAGATCTCGAATCGCCCCGTCGCCCCCGCGGCAAGCCGGCCGTCGGTGCCGCCGTCGGTGGGCGAGACCACCTGCTCGCGGATGCCGAGGAGGGTGCCGTCGCTCGCCTTGAAGGCATAGATCACGGTGGTGTGAAAGGTCGTGCGGTCGCCGTCGTTCTCCACCGTCCCCTCCGCCACGCGGGTGGTGCCGTCGGTGGACTCGGTCGGATTGCTGCCCTGGGTGACGTCCGGAAAGATGACCCGGCTGTCCGGCTCGGAAACCCCGGCAGTAGTAGTGCAGGGCAGGGGGGTGATCTCTCTGCAAAAAGTGACGGTGAAGTCGCCGCTATCCACCGGTTCGATCTCGTCCGGCGATCGCCCGGTGGCGATGCGAAACACGCCGGTCGCCGTGGCGTAGAGGCCGTCGCTCACGATCTTGTCGGTGGTCGCGGTCTTGTCGTTGCGGGAGACGGTCTGCCCCTTCAGGGAGACGCGGAGGATCTCTTCCCCGCCATTGGTGAGATTCAGGGCGACCTCGACGAGGATGCCGGCGAGGGCGACGCCGCTGGTGTTGGTCACCGTGCCGTAGATCACGTCCTCCACCTCCTGGCTTTCCTCGTCCTCCTCGCTCACCTCGCCGATGGAGCCGCTACTGACGGCCAGCCGCAGGCCGGAGATGTCGATGGTCTCCTCCGTGGTGGTTCCACGTCCCGTCGAGTCCTGGTTGGAATCCGAGTCGGTGGAGTCGTCGAGCCCATTGAAACGGATCTCACAGCCGCCCATCTGACC
>DASWHD010000082.1:0-26800 GCA_036393335.1 bacterium | reverse complement strand
GGCCTGCCTGCCGGCAGGCAGGGCATACGCCCTACCAGGACGCCGGAGGGCCCGGATTGAGACCCCGCGTTTCTCACCCAGGATCGTCGCGGTTGACACCACCCGGCGAAGTGGGCGAGACCTCCCCGGCGCGCCGCCCTGCCTGCTCCCCCCTCCGTGCCCGACCTCTTTGCCTTCGCCCACCAGGCTGTCTCGATGATCCAACAGCGTGCCTTTACCTGGCTCGATCGCCAGGTCGCGGCGCGGCCGTGGTGGTTCCTCGCGGCGAACGTCGTCATCACCCTGGCGGCGGTCGCCGTGATGCGCGGCGTGCGCTTCGACTCCTCCTTCGACCGGTTCCTGATCCCGGACAGCCCCGACATCGCCGTCTACCACGACTTCCTGGACCGGTTCGGCAACGACAAGGCCCTAGCCATCGGCATCGCGACCGACGACCCATTCGCCCCGCGGCAGATCGCGGAGCTCCAGGCCCTGGTCTCCGACCTGCAGGCAATCCCGGGGGTAGTGCGGGTCTACTCCCTGGTGAGCGCCCCATCGATCCGGGGCAGCGAAGACGATCTGCACTTCGCACCGCCAGTCATGGCGCCCCCGGCGAGCGCCGCGGAACGGGCGGCGATCCTGACGCGGCTCGCCGACGACCCCACCCTGCGCGACCGCCTCCTGTCGCCGGACGGCCGGCTCCTGGGGGTGCTCGTGACCCTGCAACCCCCCGCTGGGGATCTGGGTATGTACCAGCGGATCACCGCTGCCGTGCGGCACCGGCTCGCCGAGGTGGACAGCACCACCTTCCTATCGGGGGAGCCGGTGATCGAGGCGGACATGAACCGCTATATGCGTGATGACCTGGAGGCATTCGTCCCCATCACCCTGGGCCTCGCCGCCTTCTGCCTCCTCTATCTGTTCCGCAACCTCCTCGGACTGCTGCTACCGATGGGGGTGATCGTCGCCAGCACCGCCTGGGGGATTGCCGCCTACCTCCTCGCCGGCCGGATGGTGAACAGTGTCACGACCATGATCCCGCCCCTGATCATGGTCATCGCGGCGAGTGACTCGGTGCACCTCCTCACCCACTACCTGGTGCGACTCAACGAGCTGGGCAAGAAGGCAGCGATCGAGGCGATGCTCCTGCGCATCGGCCCCGGCTGCTTCATGACCTCCCTGACCACCGCCATCGGCTTTGCCTCCCTCACCTTCAGCCCCATCCCGGCCTTGCGGGACTTCGGCCAGTTCAGCGCGACCGGCGTGATCTTCTCCTTCCTCATCAGCATGACCGCCGTACCCGCGGCCCTGCATATATTGCCGACACCGACCAAGATCCGCGTGGAACCGAGCCGCACCGCCGCCCCGTGGATGCAGCGCCTCGGCCGGCTCACCGCCGACCATCCCGGCCCGTTCCTGCTGGTGGGTCTCGGTCTGCTGGTCGTGGCGCTGGTGGGCGTACCGCGTATCCAGGTGGAGACCGACGACCTCACCTACTTCCGCCCCGACAGCCCCACCCGCCGCGACGCCCATACCCTGCAGGACCACTTCGGCGGCGTCCGCCCCCTGAACGTGGTGCTGCGCGGTGAGCCGGGGAGCTTTGCCGACCCCGAGGTGCTCGGCCGGATCGCGGCATTCCAGGTGTGGGTCACCACCCTGCCGGGGATCGATGGCACCACCTCCGCCGTCGACCTACTACAGGCCCTGTTCAGCCACATCGACGGCCGTCCCGTGGCCGACCACTCTCGGTCGGCGCTGGCCCAGGGGTACCTGTTCTTCGACTTGTCGGACACGGGCGCCGCGGAGATGGCGCGCTTCGTCACCGAGGCCCGCGATGTGGCCCACATCTCCCTGCAGGAGAGTGAGTCACGCACCTCGCACCTCAAGGAGCAGCTCGCCACCATCCGCGCCCGCCTGAGCCGCGACTTCCCCGACCTGCAGCCGGAGCTCACCGGCTACACCCACTTCTACACGGTGATCAGCAATCTCATCGTGCGCTCCCAGGTGATCTCCCTGTCGATCGCCGTGGTCACCATCACCCTGGTGATGATGGTGATCTGTGGCTCGTGGCGCCTCGGCCTGCTGTCCATGGTACCCAACGTCTTCCCCATCACCCTGGCGATGGGATTGATGGGCTGGGCCCACATCCCCCTCAATTCCGCCACGGCCATGGTGGCGAGCATCGCCATCGGCCTGGCGGTGGACGACACGATCCACTTCCTCAACCACCTGCAGCAGGAGCGCCGCCACCAGCCGCGCATACGCCTCGCCCTGCCGCACACGATGCGCGCCGTCGCGCGGCCCATGGTCTATACGTCGATCATCCTCGGCATCGGCTTCGGCACCCTGCTCTTCTCCCACTTCGTCCCTAGCGTGTACTTCGCGATCCTCGCCGTGGCCACCGTGGTGACCGCCCTGATCGGTGACCTGACCCTGCTGCCCGCCCTGCTTACCTTCCTCGACGACCGGCGCAATGGCAGGTAGCGAGCGGTTTTCGCACGGGTCACGCACGGGCACGGACGTGCCCGCTATCGCTCTTGCGCGCGATGCGATCTCTATGCCGCGCCATCCACGGCGACGGCGGCGAGCATGGCCCGCATCTCCGACCACGGGAAGCGGCCGTAGCGGCCGTGGGCGGGCAGGAGCCACTCGCAGGGATAGTCCTGGAGGAGGCGGACACTTGCCAGTAGCTCATGCCAGTCGTGCCAGCAGTGGTAACGGAAGGCGTAGAGTCGGCCGGTGCACCGGTTCACGGCGACGTGATCGCCGGTGAACAGGAACCGGTCATCGAGGCGAAAGCAGTAGTGGCCCGCGGTGTGCCCCGGGGTGGGGAGGAGCAGCAGCCGGTTGAGCTCGGGGGACGGTGAGAGTCCGGCGACCGGCCGGGCCGCCAGGTACTCGCCGAACCCCACGGGCCTGCGGGCCGTGAGGGCATGACGGCGCGGGCCGCGGTAGGCGTCGGCATCGGCGTCCCCGATGAAGACATCCGCCCCGAAGTAGTCCGCGTAGCGCGGGGCGTCGGCCACGTCGTCGCGGTGCGAGAGGAAGATGAAGTCCACGCCGCCGCGCGCCTCCAGCCAGGCGCGTAGGTGGCGGTCCCAGCGCGGCGCATCGAACAGGACGTTGGCGAACGGCAGAAGCGCCACGTACCCCTTGCCGCCGTAGCTCTTCTGCGAGGTCTGGCCGAGAAAGTAGACGGGCTCCTCCAGCAGCATGGGGAACGAGGCGGCCGCCTGCGCCCGCCGCACCCCGACTCGCGAGCCGATGCACTGCACCGGGCACACCGCCAACGCCGCGATCGCCTGGCGTCGTTCCGCCGCGTTCACCGGCTGGCGCTGAACGTAGGCATAGCCGTCGTCGCCGTCGTCGATCGGCAGCCTCTGCACGAAGATCTGCGGTGCCAGAGAGCGGCAGTTGTCGCAGTCGATGCAGCGCCGGTCGACGAAGAACTCCCCCGGCGCGTTGTCCGGATAGGCGAGACGCGGATTGGCCAAGTCACCCCCGTACTGGATCAGCCCCAACCCTACCGCCTGCAACACGACTCCGCCCGCGGCCCTGCGACCCCCTCAGGTCAACGCCTCCAGGCGCCGCAGCTCGGCGAGCAGCGCCGGGTCGTCGGGTTTGGCGAGGAGCGCCTTCTCGATGTACCGCCGGGCCCGCGCGGCGCTGCCCTTGGCCTCGGCGATCTTCGCCCACTGGACATAAATCGCGGCGATGCGCTCGATGCCCGCGAGCGCCTCGCCGTTGCCCGGCGCCTTGCGCAAGACCGCGCGGTAGCTTTCCAGGGCATTGTCGCCCGGGGGGGTGGTAAGACGCTCGTCATCGATCTGCCGCTGGGCCCCACGCAGCAGCTCGACCACTTCCGGCGCGGGCGGTTGCGGCTGCGCCACCACGGGGGCCGGGGGCGGAGTGGGACGCAGCTCACGCCACCAGAAAAAGGCCAGCAGCGCCGTCACTACGACGACACTCGGGTAGAACCAACCGATGCGCCACGAACGCCGCTCCCGAAATGCTACCGCATCACTCTCCCCATGGAGATCGAGACCCTGGGCGCCGACGAAGGCGGGCTCGCGCGTCAGACGCGCCAGCTCCGCATCGTGGTCGGGGCCCTGGCCGGATCCAGCGATGGGGGTCCTATGATGGCGAAACGCAGTCATGGGCGTGAGGATAGAGGAATCGATACTCCTCTTTCACACCCCAAACGCCGGCCGGCTCCACCCTTTCCCTGTGCTGGCCCCCTTCCCACAATGGCTTGCGTCATCCGTAACCCATGCCTCCGCAAGGATCTGCCATGTCTGACCGTTCCCTCGCACACACCCTTACGGCGTTCACCGAGCTCGACGACGGCAAGATCGAGATCCGGTGGGCCGACGGTGCGGTGACCACCCACTCGACGAGCTGGGTGCGCTTCAAGTGCGGCTGCGCCCATTGTGTCGATGAGTGGTCAGGCCGGCAGGTCTTGCAGCCGCGCCAGATCCCCGCCGATATCCGGCCCACGAGCGCCGAGCCGGTGGGCAACTACGCGGTGCGCATCGGCTGGTCGGACGGCCACGACACCGGTTACTACCCTCTGGAAAACCTGCGCAACATGCCCCCGGCGCCCGACGACTGGGCCGCGTACCTGCGCGGCGAGCGGGAGTGGCAGGCGGAGCGCGAGATCGAGAAGAGCTGAGACCCGACCCGTGGGCACCCCCGACCCCATCCGGACCTGCGCCTTCGAGCCCGGCCAGATCGTCGACCATCGCCTATACGACTACCGCGGGGTGGTCGTGGCGGTCGACGCCACCTGCCAGGCCGACGACGGGTGGTACCAGCGGAACCGGACCCAGCCGGATCGCAATCAGCCCTGGTACCACGTGCTCGTCGACGGGGATCCACGGACCACGTATGTGGCGGAGGAAAACCTCACCCTGTCGGACAATGGTCAAGAAATCGAACACCCGCTGGTGAAGCGGTTCTTCACCCTGTTTCTCCACGGTCGCTATTACCGCGGCATCTCACTCAACTAAGTCACGGTTGCGTCATCGATTTTCCCCCCTCCATGAAACCAGCGGCGACGACACGGCTCTAAGTCTGACATCGATGGCGGCGGCGGGTAATCGCCTGCGGAACGAATCGGTGAGTTGGAAAGGATAGACATGACAGCGACGCCCAGCCTTGCCGTGACTCACGGCGTGAAAGAGGAGACGGCGACCGAAGTGCACGAGCGCCTCCGCCGGGACGAGGAGCTGGTGCTCCTCGACTGCCGCGAGCCAGGGGAGTGGGACTTTTGTCGCATCGCGGGTGCCCAGCTCGCGCCGATGAGCCGGTTCCTCCACTTCCTGCCCGACCTCGATCCCGACCTCCCGACGGTGGTCTACTGCCACACGGGGGTACGCAGCGTTTTCGTCGCGGCCTACCTGCAGAACCAGGGGTTTGCCAAGGTGGTGTCGATGGCCGGTGGCATCGACGCCTGGTCGCGGGACGTCGACCCGACGGTCCCTCGGTACGGTCACCGACCGGGCGGCCCAGAGCATTCCTGCAGCGGGCAGTAACTCGCACTGCGGCCGGTGTGGGGCGTCACGGGTGCGGCGTCACCCAGCTCTCCCCATCCGGACCGATCTCCTTCTTCCAAATCGGTACCCGTTTCTTCAGCTCGTCGATCAGCCAGCGGCAGGCGTCGAAGGCGGGGCCGCGATGCGCCGCGGCGGCGACGATCAGGACGATCTGCTCACCCACGCCGATCCGGCCGACCCGGTGGATGACCGACAGCCCGAGGAGATCGAAGCGTGTCATCGCCTCTTCCCGCAGCTTCGTGAGCTCCTTCACCGCCATGCCTCCATAGTGCTCGAAGCACAACGCCTCGACGGCACGGCCGGCGGAGGAGTTGCGCGCCACCCCGATGAAGGTGGCGATGCCACCGACTGAGCGACTCACCCGACCCAGCCGCTCGACCTCCTCCGCCAGTGAAAACGGCGCCTCCTGGACCCGCACCCAGTCGTTCATCGTCATCCTCCGGAGACCGGTGGAATCAATGCCACCTCATCGCCGTCGCCGACCACGTGGTCGCTCCCGCGAAACTCCTGGTTCACGGCCAGGAGCAGGTCCCCGCGCTGCAACCACGGCGCCAGGGCCGGAAGCTCCGTCGCGAGCCCTGCCAGGAGGTCGGCCAACGGCAGAGGGTCGGTAACCTGCCACTCGATCTGCCCATGCCCCACCGCGTCACGCAGGCCGGCGAAGAAATAGACGGTGACCATGGCGGGAGTCTCCGCACCGCTTGCCGGGATAGTCAAATGCAACGGAGCCCCACGCGCCTACGGCTAACAAACGATTCAAGGAAACGGCAGAATCACGCGAATTGTGTGGAAGCGGCAGGTTCGACGGCGCCGGGTAGGCTGAGGCGTGGCGTCTCTTCCCTCACCCCCGCTGGCGAATACACTCCCGCCTAACCAACGATCGGCGCCGGGGACCGGCGTCATACACACGCTATGAGAACCGTCCGCACCTTTGTCGTCGTCCCCGCCCTGCCGGAGCGCCTCTCCACCCTGTTGGAGATCGCCAACAACCTGTGGTGGACCTGGAACTCCGCGGCCGTCGAGCTCTTCCACCGCCTCGATCCCGACCTGTGGGAGGCGGTCGACCACAATCCCCTGAGCCTGCTGGGACAACTCTCCCACGGCAAGCTGGAGGCCCTCGCCCGGGATGACAGCTTCGTCAGCCACATGGACACCGTGGCGCACAAGCTTCAAGAGTACCTCTCCGCGCCCACGTGGTACGACAAGACCTACGGTGCCGGCAATGGCCAGAAGATCGCCTACTTCTCGGCGGAGTACGGTTTCCACGAGTGTCTGCCCATCTACTCCGGTGGCCTCGGCGTGTTATCCGGCGATCACCTGAAATCGGCCAGCGACCTCGGCCTGCCCCTGGTGGGGATCGGTATCGCCTACCGTCAGGGCTACTTCCGGCAATACCTGAACAGCGACGGGTGGCAACAGGAACGCTACCCAGAAAATGAGTTTCACACCCTGCCCCTGCAACGGGTGCGAGACGCCGACGGCAACATCTTGACCGTAACGGTGCCGGTCGCCGACCGCGAGGTGTCGGTCCGGGTGTGGCGGGTGCAGGTGGGGCGCGTCCCGCTCTACCTCCTGGATTCGAACGTCACCACCAACAGCGACGCCGATCGCGGCATCACCGCCCAGCTCTATGGTGGCGACGCGGAGATGCGCATCCAGCAGGAGACCCTCCTGGGAATTGGCGGCATCCGCCTGCTCCGCGCCCTGGGGATCGAGCCGACCGTGTGCCACATGAACGAGGGCCACTCCGCCTTCCTGGCCCTGGCCCGGATCCGCTGTCTCATGCGAAGCCACAATCTGAGCTTCGCCGACGCGCGTGAGGCGACCACTGCCGGCCATGTCTTCACGACCCATACGCCGGTGCCGGCGGGGAACGACCGGTTCAGCCCGAGCCTGCTACTCAAGTACCTCGGCCCGTATTGCTCTTCGATGGGCCTGCAACACGAGGAGCTTCTCGCCCTCGGACGCGAGGATCCGAGCGATGAGGAAGAGCCGTTTTGCATGACCGTCCTGGCCCTGAAGCTCTCGGCCCACGCCAACGGGGTAAGCAAGCTGCACCGTATCGTCTCCCAGACCATGTGGCAGGGGTTGTGGCCGCAGGTGCCGCCCAACGAGTCGCCCATCGACTCCATCACCAATGGCGTCCACATCCCGTCCTGGCTCTCCGACGAGATCGAACGTCTGTGCCGGCGCTACCTAGGGCCGCAATGGCGCAGCCATCTCAGCGAGCAGGAGATGTGGGAGCGCGTCCAGCAGATCCCAGGCTCCGAGCTGTGGCGCGGCCACGCGCGCATGCGCGAGCGCCTGGTCGCCTTTGCCCGCGAACGGCTGCGGATCCAGCTCCAGCGGCGCGGCCTGCCGCCGGCAGAGGTGGCGCGGGCCAACGAGGTCCTCGACCCGGAGGCGCTGACCATCGGCTTCGCGCGCCGCTTCGCCACCTACAAGCGCGCCACCCTGCTATTTCGTGACCTCGACCGACTCGCCGCCATGCTCGGCGACCGCGACCGCCCGGTGCAGATCATCTTCGCCGGCAAGGCCCACCCCCACGACACCGCCGGCAAGGAGCTGATCCGCGAGATCATCCACATCGCGCACCAGGGCCGGTTTCGCAACCGCTTGGTGTTCATCGAGGACTACGACATCAACATCGCCCGTCACCTGGTGCAGGGGGTCGACGTCTGGCTCAATACCCCGCGCCGGCCCCTGGAGGCATCCGGGACCTCGGGCATGAAGGTGACGCCCAACGGCGGCCTCAACCTCTCGATCCTCGATGGCTGGTGGTCCGAGGCCCATCGCGTAGACAACGGCTGGGCAATCGGCTCGGGGGAGGAGTACGAGGACGCCAGCTACGGCGACGAGGTCGAGGCCCACTCCCTGCTCGCGCTGATTGAGACAGACCTCGTGCCGTTGTTCTACGACCGCGGTGCCGACGGCCTGCCACGGGGCTGGATCGCGCGCATGAAGACGTCCATGCGCACCGTCTGTCCGACCTTCAACACCGACCGCATGGTGCGCGAGTACACGGAACGGTTCTACACCCCGTCGGGTCGGCTCTCCGAACGTCTCACCGCGGAGGGCTACCGGCCGGCCAAGGAGCTGGCCGGGTGGAAGCACCGGGTGCGCCACCACTGGGGGGAGGTGGCGATTGTGCGCATGGACCACGCCGAGCACGGTGACCTACAGGTAGGTAGCCATCTGAACGTGGAGGTGGAGGTCACCCTCGGGTCATTGCAACCGAATGACCTGCAGGTCGAGCTCTACCACGGTGCCATCGACAGCCGCGGCCAGCTCGCTCACGGGCAGGTGGTCATCATGTACCTGGACAACCACAACGGCGCTGGACGCGCCACCTACCGGGGCTCGATCCCATGCGTGACGTGCGGGCCCCACGGCTACACCGTGCGGATCTTCCCGGCCCATCCCAATTTAGGCGACCCGGTCCACACCGGGCTCATTCACTGGGGATGACCCCACGTCGCTGCCCCCGATGCCCTCCCTCTCACCGACGCTCATCCTTCCCTTCCTGCTGATGGCCACAGCCGCCTGCGCCCACTCCCAGGACGCCGGCTCGCCCTACCGCGACCTGCGCACCGTGCCGGAGGGGGCCATCGTCCACGTGCGCACCGGCCGCGACGTCGACCGAGCGACCCTCTTCGACCACCTGGGCCGGGCCCAGATCGTGTACGTGGGAGAGACCCACGACAGCCCCGACTGTCACCGGATCCAGGCCGAGATCCTGCGCGCCCTCGCGGAACGCCATCCCGATCTGGTGGTGGGGCTGGAGATGGTCTCCCGCGACCAGCAGTCTCTGCTGGACGACTGGACCGCCGGCCGCCGGCCGGAGAAGGAATTCGCGCGGCGCTGGACCGAGCTGTGGCACACCGGGTATCGCGCGTACCAGGAGATCCTCACCTTCGCCCACGAGCGACAGATCCCGCTGCTGGCCCTGAACGCGCCACAGGCGTTGGTGCAGGCGGTCGCGCGCAACGGGCTGGACGACCTTCCGGACGAGCTGCGCCGCCAGCTCCCGCGGGAGATGGATGCCGAGGACCCCTACCATCGGGCGAAGACCGAGGCGATCTTCGGCGGCCATGCCCACGTGGGGGACATCGAACGCTTCTACCCGGCGCAGCTCCTGTGGGACGAGACCATGGCCGAGACCGCCGCCGACTATCTCTCCCACCACCCCGGCAGCCACCTCCTCATCCTCGCCGGCGGCTACCACGTGGAGGAGGGCGTCGGGATCCCACGACGCCTCTTTCGGCGTGTACCGGTCCCGTATGTCACGGTCCTGCCGTACACCCCGGTGACCCCCAAGGACAAGCAGGACAGACTGATGGACGTGGACCTACCGCCGATCCCCTTGCCAGTGGCCGACTTCGTCTGGGCGGTGCCGTATGGTGACCTGCCGGGCGTGACCCTCGGCGTGTTGATCGACGGCAGCGACGGCGTCCGTGTGACCCGGGTGGTCGAAGACTCCCCCGCCGGCCGGGCGGGGGTCGTGGCCGGCGACCGCATCGCGGCGGTCGGCGATCAGGCGGTCCACGACCTGTTCGACCTCCAATGGGTCTTGGGTGGATTGTCCCGCGGCCAGACCTCGACGGTGACCGTGCGCCGGGGCGAGGAGACGACGCGGCTACAGGTCACGTTCTAACGCAGATGCACACCGGCCAGTAAGGAAGTACGCCGCCTCGCTCATGCCCATCGCAGGTCGGCGTGCCGCTTGCGGGATGGGTGTGATGAGAAATGCGGGCTAGCTACGCGTAGATGTCCAGCAGCCGTCCCAGGTGGGGAAGGTCATGGCGCGAGGTGACCACCTTCGCCACCCGCGGCCCGTCCTTCCGCTCCGGCACCGGCGGGGTCAGGACCCGCGCCGGCCTGGGACGGTCGAAGTGCCGGTGCAGGCTGCCGTAGTGCGCAACCAGTGCGGATACGGTTCTGACCTCTGCCATGGTGCTACCCGCCTCCTCGGACCTGCCTTACCGGACTCCTAAGCAAGGGCCGGGCCAGCCGGTGGCTCCATTTACACGCATCGCCAAAGGCTTGCAATCCCTTGGGAAGCGCCGGCGCCTGGCGAGTCGGCAGGGAAGGCGGACGGCAAGAGCGCCGACGTCGGTCTCAGAATGAGACGGCGGACAGCGGCTAGCCCGCATTTCTCACCAGGAGTCGTCGTGAGCCCGTGCAAATGGCCGTAGATCCTGGCTGGCCCGCGGTAGGAGCCGATTCTATCGGCGACCCCATGTGGCAGATCGCCGAAGGGATTCGGCTCCTACCTCGGACGAGGACCCGGCCAGGAGATGCGGCCTGCCTGCCGGCAGGCAGGGCAGTTGCGCGGGCGCAGCAGAGTCGTGGTGAGAAATGCGGGCTAGTGGGTCCCACCGCTGAGAGCTACCTCGACGACGGCGAGGAGCCGCCGCACCCCCTCGGTGACGGCGCGGCACGAGAGGGTCGCGCCGGTGATCTTGTCGATCTCCCGACCGACACGCAGGTCGCTGCCGAGGCGCAACCCGCGGAAGCGGTCGCGCCAGCTCGCGCGCTCGATCTCGTAGCCGTGGGTCTCGCGGAACACCAGCAGGTCGAGCCGCGTTACCGTGACGTCGGGCGCGATGGTCACCATGTAGGTGATCGGCTCGGTCTTGCCGATCACGTCGTCGACGAAGGCGTAACCGACGACCTCCCCTACCCGCTTGCCCTCGTACGCCTGGACCACGCGCCGCGGCAATGGCGACCCGGCCCGGCGTTCGATCTCGGCGGCTTGCTCCGCCGTGATCCACACCACCTTGCGCGCCACCGTCACCCCCTCGGAGAAGGCGTTGGCCAGCGCCTGCTCGACGCTGAGATAGACCCGATCGGCATGGGCCGGCACGGCGACCAGCAGCGCCCCGGCGACCACGAGGGGGAACCAACAGCGCCCTCTCCCGCCGGGAGGACACCGGCGGGAGGCCGGGAAAAACGAGCCACTCATCCAGTACATGACCTTACCCACTGCCCGCCATCCGCCCCCACCCCAGCCCTCCCCCGGAGGGGGAGGGCGCTGCCTCCTGCCTAGTGCGGTTCAGAACCACCACCCGAGCCCCAGGTTCCAGCTATCCTGCCCCGTGTCGGCCTCGTCCTCGACATTCTGATAATCGACCTTCACCACCACCAGGTCGGTGGGCCAGAAATTGAGGCCCACGGTCCACGCCTGCTGCTCGGCGGAGTCCTTGTGGGCAACACCGGTGGGGAGGCCGTCATTGGTGTCGAGGGACTCGTAGCGGACAAAGGCCCCGGCGTCCTGTCCCTCCGGGAGCACGTGACGGCCGAAGCGGTACGCGCCCTCGAGCAGATAACCGGACTGCTCCTCGGCGATCTGGCCGCCGCCGTCCGCGAAAAAATCGTCGGCGCCGTCCACGTCCCAGCGGGCGTAGATCGCCCGCCCCTCGAAGCCGGCCACGTCCACCTGGGCGTGGACCTCGGTGAGCAGGGCAGACACGTCCGCCCCGGACCCCTGGGTCAGGTCACCCTGGTAGAAGAGACCGATCCCGGTGGACAGCCACGGGATGGCGGAGTAGTCCAGGGCCGCCGATACGGCGAGCCGTTCGGCGTTGGCCCTCGCCGCCTTCTGGCGCCAATCGCGCATCCCACCCCGGGCATCCATGCCCGGCTCCAGCTCCAGGCCGCTGTGGAGGTTCACCTGGTAGGCCAACCCCTCCACGATCTCCCCGAAGGCGCCGACGCCCGCCTCCCACCAGGTCGTGGGGATGATCCGGGTCTCCACCAGATTGCGCTCCACCCCGTAGAAGGTCGGGGGCTCGTGGGTCCGGTTCAGGATCCCCACCGGCACCAGCATGACGCCGCCACGCACGCCGAAATGGGGGTTGATCGCCCAGTCGACGTACGCCTGTTCCAGCTCCACCTCGCCGGGGGCGTCGCCGCCGGAGACCGTGTGCTCCACCTCCAGCTCGGAGTGGAACGAAATGGTGTCGGTGAACCGGTAGCCGAAGAAGAGGACGAACCGGTGCAGGTCGATCTCGTCGTTCCTGCCCTGGCTGCCGTCGTCCCGCTCGTCGGCGAAGTTGTTGTAGTGCAGCTCGCCGTACCCACCGACGGTCGCCGGGGAGCGGCCTGCCGTCGGTGCCCCGAGGGTGGATGCGAGGGCCTCTACCTTCGCATCCAGCTCCTCCAGGGTCACTCCATGGGCCGGGCCGGTGGGGTGAAGAGAAGACAATAGCCCTGCCAGGAACAGGGGCGCGGTCCGAGTTTGACGCAAGCGGGTGTGATTGCCACGAAACTTCATGAGGGGGACCTCCGAGGTTGGTATGGTTATGATAATCACTATCATTCCCACACCCGCCACGCGCGTGTCAACCCCTTACTCGGGGATGCCGCAACACGGCCTACAGTTGCCCGCCCCGGGATGGCACCGGCACCCCGGTACGGCCGCCGTCCTGTTCCGCGCGGGCGAGCCGCGCGGCCTCCCGCTCCTTCAGGTGCTGGCGACGGCTGTGCGCCGCCACCGGACCGCTGATGGCCAGGCCACAGAGCAGACACCAGGAGAGGATCACCACGTAGCGCCAGCGACCGTCGAACAGGTTGCCGGCATGGAGGTCGATCGCCAGACGTTCCCAGGTGGGCCAGCCCCGTGCCTCCAGGAGGGCTGCGGTCGACCCTACGGGCGCGGCCCCCGCCCCTTCTGGGTCGGTGGTAAGGAGTCCGGGAGCCGCGCCATCCGCCCCCTGCCAGGAGACGCCGCCGTCCGTCGAGACCCGCGGCCCCAGGACGGTCTGGGCCCAGACCCGGTCATCGGCCACGGCGAGGCGGGTGACCTCGCCAGGCACCCCGGCCGCGCCGTCGGCACGATAGTCCCAGGACGTCCCGTCGGCAGAGATCCACACGCCGCCGTCCGTGGCGCAGGCGAGTTGGCCGCCCGGCAGCCACGCCACGTCGTGCACCCGGAAGCCGCCGGCGGTCCACCGCACCCCGCGCCAGGGGCCGTGGCCGAGACGGGTGATGACGCCGTCCTCCACGGCCAGGGCCAGCCGATCGCCGCCCTCGGCCCGCGCCACGACCCGTGCGGCGGCCGGACCGTAGAGCCAGAGCGCCGCCCGCACAGGCAACGGACGATCACTGAGGCGGAGGTCCTCGGAAAAGAGCAGCGCGAAGCCGCTGGCGAGCAGGAGGAGGATCAGGGGAAGGCCCAGCAGCCCGATGACCCGGTGGACGCCGCGCGGCCCGCCCGTCTTGCGCCCGTTGCGCCGCGCACCGTTCTCCCAGCCGTTCGTGCCGGAAGTCGCCTGGAATTTGAGCGGCTGGGGCGCGGAGGCCGCAGGCGTTTCCTCCTCCGCCGGCTTACATGTGACCATCGGACCACACCCGGCGCAGCGGCCGCGTTGCACCGCGCGATAGAAATACCGCCCCAGATAGGCGGCCGCGCCCCCCCCGAGGAGCACCATCCACACGACGTCACGAATCGACAGCTCAGGCATAGCAAGGATGAGGAAACGACGGAGCGACGCTATGCGAACCCGAGCAGCCGCCCCCCCTGGTAGGTCATGAAGGAGAAGAGCCAGCCCAGGGTGAGGAGGTAGACGATGGAGAAGCCCGCCCACCGCCAACCGAGTTCCTGCCCCAGCGCCGCCATGGTCACCACACACGGTATGTAGGTGAGGACGAAGACCATGAACGCCAACGCCGTGAGCGGGGTGAACGCTTGCCGGATCCGCTGGGTAAGGGCCGACGGCGGCGCCGCATCGGGCGTGGCCGAGATGAGGTGCAGGCCGGACAGCACGGAGACTACCGAATCCTTGCAGGCCGTCACGAATCCGACGCCGATGCCGCGCAGCTCGTCACCCACGGTGGGCGGCTGTCCCTGCCCTGCGTCGAGATCCGCCGCGTAGATCTCGCCCATGGTGGAGACCACGACCTCCTTGGCGATAATCCCGGTAAGCAAGGCGCCTGCCGCCTCCCACGAATCGAACCCCATGGGCGCGAACACCGGCGCGGCAGCACTGGCGACGATGCCGAAATACGAGTCGTGGCGTTGCTCCACCCCCCACGGCAGGTTGAGCAGGAACCACACCAGGATCGACGTGGCGAGGATGTACGTCCCCGCCTTCTTCACGAAGGCGCGCACCTTGTCCCAGGTGTAGAGCAGCAAGGAGCGCACGGTGGGCAGCCGGTATGGCGGCAGCTCCATGACGAAGGAGGGAGACTCGCCGACGAACAGCGTGTGTTTGAAGACGAACCCGGCCCCTACCGCCAGCATGATCCCCAACATGTAGAGGCCGAAGATGATCGTCCCCTGCGACTTCTGGAAGAAGGCGGCGACGAACAGGGCGTAGACCGGCAGTCGCGCCGAGCAGCTCATCAACGGGATGAGCAGCGAGGTGAGGACTCGATCACGGTAGGTGTCCAACGCGCGCGTGGCGTAGACCGCCGGCACGTTGCAGCCGAAGCCAAGGATCATGGGGATGAACGACTTGCCGTGCAGGCCGATGCCGTGCAGGAAGCGGTCCATGATGAAGGCGGCGCGCGCCATATAGCCGCTGCCCTCCAGCAACCCCAGGAAGAGATAGAGGAAACACAGCACCGGCACGAAGGTCAGCACGAAGCCGACCCCACCCACCACCCCTTCCGACAGCAGGGCGCTCATCCACACGGGTGCGCCGAGCGCGGCAAGACCGAGCTTCGCCCAGCGCTGCAACGGACCGCTCACCACCCCGTCCACCCAGTCGATGAACGGCGTCGAGCCGTCGAAGGTGATGTGAAAGACCAGCCAGATCAGGCCCAGAAAGATGGGAATCCCGAGGACCCGGTTGAGGATCAGGCGATCGATCCGCTCGGTGAGATCGCGCCGCTCGGGGCGGCTCCGGGTGACCACGTCCTGCACCAGCCCCTTGATGAAGCCGTAGCGACCGTCGGTCACCAGGGCCGCCGTCTCGTTCCCTCCCAGGGTGCGGATGCGGTGGCGCTGCACCTCGATCTGCGTCCACAACGCGGCCGGCGCCTGCCCGTCGAGCAGCTCCCGCGCCCCTTCGTCCCCCTCCAAGCACTTGACCGCGAGCCAGCGGCACGGCACCCGGGAAATCACCTCCGGCACCTCGCGATGCAGGGCCTCGCCGAGGAGCCGCACCTCCGGGTCGATCAGGGGGCCGTAGTGGACCAGGTGGGTGCCACGTTCCGTCGCCAGACGACATGCGGAGTTGTACTCGGCGACGGTGCGGGGCTGCCGTTCGTGCACCCGCCGGGCAGCCGGGATCAATGCGTCGACCCCCTCGCCGGTGGTGGCCACCGTCGGCACCACCTCCACCTCGAGCAGGTCGGCGAGGCGCTGCACGTCGACGCCGATGCCCTTCTCGCGGGCCTCGTCCCAGACGTTGAGGGCGATCACCGTCGGGATGCCCAGCTCAAGTAATTGCAAGGTGAGGTAAAGGTTGCGCTCGAGGTTTGTGGCATCGACCACCGCCACCACCACATCCGGCCGGTCGTGGAGAAGAAAATCACGGGTGACACGCTCTTCGATCGAGTAGGTCGACAGGGAATAGGTGCCCGGTAGATCGACGAGGCGCACCTCCTGGCCATTGACCCGCAGGACCGCCTCTTTTTTCTCCACGGTCACGCCGGGCCAGTTGCCCACATGCAGCCGGGTACCTGCGAGGGCGTTGACCAGGGCGGACTTGCCGGCATTCGGGTTGCCGGCGAAGGCGATCCTCACCACACACCCCCGGTTATGGCTTTAAGAATCATTATCATCGCAAACACCCAAAGCCCCTTTCTACGTCGAGCTCTTCTCTGCCTACGCAAGGGCGTGGATCACGCCCCGACCTCGGGGGGCTGGGCCGTCGCCACCTCCAACACGATCGCTTCCGCCTCTTGGCGGCGGAGGGCGAGGCGGTAGTTCTTTACTCGCACGCCGATAGGATCTCCGAGCGGCGCGACCTGCTCCACACGCACCGTCTCTCCCACCACCAGGCCCATGCTCATGAGCCGCTGTCCCAGCTTGCCCGCCGCGCCCACGCGAATCACCCTGCCCTCCTCACCCGGTGCAAGCTGTGAGAGGTTACGCGCCTCGGTCTGCTGGCTCGGAGAGGACGCCGGCTGCACCCCCTTACCGGAAACGATCTTCGGTTGCGTCCCGTGGCATTGGGCACACACGCCGTACAGCTCCAGACGATGGTCGAGGAGCTCGAAGCCGTGGCGGTCCGCGACCTGCTCCTGCAGCGACTCGATCGACGTATTGGAGAACTCCACCACGTTGCCGCAGCGGACACAGATCAGATGGTCGTGGTGGATGTCTGGCGCCACTTCGTAGCGAGTCCGTCCGTCCCCGAAGTCATGGCGATCGACCAGACCCCGCTCCGCGAACAACTTTAGGGTGCGATAGACGGTAGCGATGCCGAGGTGCGGATCGATCTGCCGCGCCAGGTGGTAGACGGTCTCCGCATCCGGATGGTTTGCGTTGTCCTGAATCGCCTGCGCAATCACCCGCCGTTGCGGTGTCGGAGCGATGTCGGCCTCGATGAGCCGCCGTTCGATATCGGAAGAGGCCTGCATTTGAGAGTCATTATCATTCACGGACAGACTCTTGGCAACTTGCCACCCCTGCCGGCGGCACCACCTCCGGTGGGTCGTTACTCCCTGCAGGGAGAACGGTCACGGGCGTTACACCGCCCCCACGCAAGGCGTCCAGCAGCACATAATAGGTGGCCGAATACAGCACTCCCGTGAACCCGAGCGCCACCTGCACGCCCAGATTGTTGCCGGAAATCAGGGTCTGTAACGCCCGCTCCATGCCCCCGGCCAGGGAGAAGACCACGGCGCCCACCACGGCCAGGCCGACCGATAGGACGGCCCCCACCAATAGGATCACCGCGAAACAGCGCCACCGGCTGCCGCGGGTGAGCTGGCTGCTGCGCTCCAGACCCCAACGCCGTGCCTCGAGGACCACGACCGGAGTCACCAGGGTCCAACGCACCATCAGGCTGCCGATCCACACGGCGCCGCCCACCACCACCACCGCGGGTACGAGCAGAAAGACCATGCCTAGGGAACCGACATCCAGGGCCGAGGCCGACAGGCCAGCGGGGATCAGGGTCACCACCATCACCACGCCGATCAAGCCCACCACCACGGCCGCGGCGGCGGCAATGCCCACCACCACGGCGGCCGCGTTCACGCATAGCCACGGCAGGGCATCGAGCGACTCGAACAAGGCCACCGGCCAGCTCTTGCCACCGCCCGTCTCGCGGGCATCGACCACCCGCAGGAGGGCGGCGGTAGCCCACAGCCCGGCGATCAGGGAGACCAGCGTCGCGAGGATGAAGCGCGCCGGCGCGACATAAGCCATCCCGCTACGCAGGCCCGCCGCGTCCAGAGCCCACTCCACCGGCAGGATCACGACGACGGTGAGCCCGAAGGCAGTGCCGAGAAACCGCCACATCAGGGAGAGACTCCGCACCACCGCGGCGAGCACCCCCAACCGCCCCCCGTCGAGTCGTCGCGTCGTCATGGTACGCACGGTGGGCTACAGCGCGGCCAACAGCCGCTCCATCATGATCCGCGCCGGAGACTCGCCGGTGAGCTTCTCCACCTCGCGCATGCCGGTGGGGGAGGTAACGTTAATCTCGGTCAGGTGCTCCCCGATCAGATCGAGGCCGACGAAGCGCAGGCCGCCGGCGAGCAGGCGCTCCCCCACGGCCGCCACCAGCCGCCGCTCCCGGTCCGTCAGCTCCGCGGGTGCCGCGGTGCCCCCTGCCATGAAGTTGCCACGCAGCTCGCCAGGGCGCGGGACGCGGTTGACCACCCCGATCACCGCCCCGTCCCAGAGCAGCACCCGTTTGTCCCCCGCCTCGATCTCGGGCAGGTAGCGCTGCACGACCACATAGCGCCGCCCGCGATCGGTGACCGATTCCACCAGAGCGCGCAGGTTGGGGTCACCTTCGCGCAACAAGAAAACGTCCCGCCCCCCCATGTACCCCGGCGGCTTGACCACCGCCGCACCCATCTCTTCTACGAAGGCCAAGATTTTCGCCATTGACATGGTGGCGATCGTCGGAGGCGTCCATTCGGGAAAGGCGAGTACCGAGAGTTTCTCGTTGGTGTCGCGCAGACCGCGGGGATCGTTGATCACCGGGCAGTGAACCAGGGAGAGGATATAGGTGGCGCAGATGTAGTCGAGATCGAACGGCGGGTCCTTGCGCATCAACACGCAGGCATAATCATCGAGGGACCGCTCCACCGGCTCGCCGGCCTCCAGATACGGTGGGCCGACCACCACCCGCACCGGCCGTGCCACCGCCCACGCGGTGTCGCCACGGGCGTATAGGTCGGCCAGGGTGATCGCCTCGAACCGCGCCCCCATCGGCTCCCCTGCCGCCATCATGGCGTAGGTCGAGTCCTTGGCGAAGGCGAGGGTGGTAGGCTCGTCCATCACCACGCCAATCACGGGGCCGCTGCTCATCCGCGGATCCAACCACAGCCTACGTTGGCGGCCAAGGGCCAACCCGCATTTCCCCCTGCATCTGCTACCCCCCCAGCCATATCCTTCAGTGACCGTTCTTGGTGAGGGTCGGGCGTGCGACCGCCGCCGGCGCAGCGTGTTCCGACCACCGACTCTTTACTGTCGATCGATGACCTTCGACCTTCCCGACTGGTTAGCGCCGCTCCTCAGGCAGGGCGCGGAGGTGCGCGACTTGGGCGACGGGATCGGCTCATTCCTCCCGCCGGGCAGCGAGGCGGGGGGCTACGACCGGTTCGCCGCGATCTACGACGCCGTGGTGAGCAATCAGGCGTACAACGCCCTCTTCTGGGGAGTGCCACCTTCGGCCCACCGGCGGTTCGCCGCCCACGCCCTGGCCAGTACACCCGCCGGGGTGGTCTTGGACTGTCCGTGTGGCTCGCTGCTCTTCACGGCACACCTCCATCCCCCTCCAGATTCGCACCGGCTCCTGCTGAGCGACCGCTCCGAGGCGATGCTCCGGCGTGGCCGTGATCGCTTGTGGGGAGGGCGCCACTCGCCGTATGTCTGCCTGGTGCAGGGTGATGTATTCAACCTGCCATTACGTCCGGGGAGTCTGGCGGCGGTGACGAGCTATGGCGGGCTGCACCTGTTCGCGGAGCGCCGCCGCATGATCGAGACCTTATGGGACCTCCTGCGCCCCGGTGGCCGGCTGTTTCTTTCCACCCTGATCGCCGGGGAACGGGCGACCGGCGATTGGTTGCTGCGCCGCCTCCACCGCGCCGGACAGGTCGCCGCGCCGTTCGGGCGAAAGGCGTTGCTCGATGTGCTGCCTCCACACGCGACGGTCAATGTTCGAGGGAGCTGGGTGTTTGCCTCGGCCGAGAAGACTCCCCGCACCCTCCGCTGACGAATGAGCTAAAATGGGTAAGAAAGGCAGGATTTGGGCGTGGAGGCGGTCATGAAGTACGTTCAGGGTAGCGTCGTTGGCGCCATCCGCCAGCGGCTCAACGAGGCACATGTTATCGCCTTGCAGCTTTGCGGTCGATTCGGCAGCGGCAAGACGTCATTGGTGGAGCACCTGGCTAGCTCGCTCCACCACCTAGAGGGGGTCGGCATCCTGTCTCCCGCATTACCCGAGGCGTCGGCACCGGTCGCGACGGCGGAAGAGGTGGGTGTGTGGTATGCGCCGGGGGTGAGCCACTTCACCCCGGAGATCTTTCTTCACCTCCTGGACGAGCTGCCGCTCCATTCCCTCGACTACCTCTTCCTGGAAGAGAATCGTGATCCGTCCTGCACCCCGCCGATGATCCTGGGCTGTCACGCACGGGGCCTGCTCTTGCCGGTGACCGGCGGCCTGCACCAGATCGACCAGGCCAGCGAAGCGATCTTGCGCAGCCACTTCATCCTCCTCACCCACGGCGATCGGCGTGGTGAGGTGGCGTTCGATGTCGACGCGGCACGCGCGATCATTCGCCAGATCAACGACGCAATCCCAGTCTTCCTGCTGTCCCACGCGGAGCACTCCGAATGGATGGGGTGGCTCGCATATCTGGAAGGACTGCGCCGCGAGCACCACCAGATCAAGGTGGTGGAAGAGTCATGTCCGGAGCTTTACTTCGGCTGAGGCACGACGCGCCGAACGGCGTGGAGAAAGGCGCAGAGCGGCAACCCGCCCAGGGATGAGAAGCGGCGGGGTCCACCCGCGTCGGAGAGAGAAGAGCGGGCACGCCTCAAAGGCAGGGTGCGAGACGCGGCCTTTTCACGTGCCGGCGGAGGTTGTAGAAGCGAGTGGCGACGCCACCGCCATTCACCCACATCCCCACGGTTCGTTCCCCCCGCCGATCTCTAGCCCGCATGGCAAGCCAAGGCAAGCCCACGCACCTGACCCTGGGCGTGAGCCTGGGCTCAGGCTCGGCCCGCGGTTGGGCGCACATCGGGGTATTAAACTGTCTGCAGGAGTCAGGCGTCCAGGTCGACGCGGTGGCCGGCTCCAGCATCGGCGCCGTCGTGGGCGGCGCCTTTGCCGCCGGCTGTCTTCGCCCTCTCGAGGAGCGCATCAGACACCTCGACCTGCGTTCCTATCTCACCCTCTTCGACCCCGTTCTACCACGCGGCGGATTGATCGCCGGCGCTCGGGTGCGCGATTTCCTCCGCCCGGTTCTCCCTGGCTGGATCCAGGACTTGCCCATCCCGTTCACCGTGGTCGCCACCGACGTGCGCGCTGGCCGCCCCTGCTACCTGCGCCGCGGCCCGCTGCTGCGCGCGGTACGGGCGAGCTACTCCGTGCCGGGGATCTTCCGCCCGGTGACGTGGGGCGATATGCGGCTCCTCGACGGCGGACTGATGCAGCCACTGCCCGTCGCCCCCCTGCGCGAACAGGGCATCGACGTGGTGGTGGCGGTGGATGCCACCCGCGGCCTGCCGAGCCCCTCACCACCCACCGCCGCCGCAGACCAGCCGACGGCCCAGGGAGGCGGGGAGCCGTCGCATCCGGTGGCCCACCGCCTGATGGAGCTGGCGCGCGGCCCGGTCGAGCTGGGGCGAGGGCTGCTGGCGCAAAACTTTCGCCGTAACAACGAACCCAACCTCTTCGAGCTCCTCGCCTATTCTCTCCAGCTCATGGAGAAGGAGATCACCCAGCTCCACCTCAAGGCCTACCCCGCAGACATCCTCATCCGCCCGGAGGTCGGCCACCTCCACATGTTTGACTTCCAGCGCGCCGGCGAGGCGATGGACGCCGGTTACGAGGCAGCACGTGCCGCCCTGCCCGAGCTCCGTGCACGGATGGCCGCTATGGACGGCACCGGGTGAGCACCCCCGGGCGCCACGGGATGCGGCTACCGCCCAGAGAGGGCCTGGATCATCGCGTCGGTCAGGTCCACTACCTCCACACCGGGCGGTGGATTGAGGAAGAAGATCTCTCGCTCCAAGGCCGGGTCCACCTCCACGGCGGTGAACTCTTGGATCAAGCCGTCATCTCCCTCCCGGCTGACGATCTCCGTGCGGCGCAGCAGGCCGGTTCGGTCATCGACCCACACCCGCGCCTTGGCCGGCTGAAAACCAAGCCGTGAGGCGAGGGAATCCGCGTTCAACAGAGGCCCCTCGAAGAGATGGGCCTTGCCGCCCGGGAGATCCACGCTCTCCACATAAATGGTGGCGGCCGGGTCGAGACCCTCGAACGGGCGGCTCAGGTCGGTGCCCTGGGGCCCCGGCGGCCGCTCCCCGGTCGCCTTGGCCACGCGTGCGAGATCCACC
Organism: bacterium; assembly: GCA_036393335.1. GTDB lineage: Bacteria > CG2-30-53-67 > CG2-30-53-67 > CG2-30-70-394 > CG2-30-70-394 > DASWHD01. Next base: position 4,573 of record DASWHD010000082.1, on the reverse strand, counting down.
TTAGTGACCCTCTGCTGAGTAGGGACGTGCTGCATCATCACGTCCCGGTGTTGCACCATCACCCGTGCCAGGGTGCCGTCGGGAGCGAACATCTCGACCCGCAGGTTGTCCGGCGGCTGCGACTGCACGTTGCCAGTCACGCTGACCTCCTGGCCGGCGACCTTGTAATGGCTCGCCACCTGCGCGCGGTAGGCGGCGACGTGGCTCGCCCGTTCCTCCAGTTGCGCGCGGGTGACCTGGGTGGTGCCGCGATTACACCCGACTAGCGACACGGCCACCACAACGGCCACGGCACAGCGAACCCAGCGAATACCCACAGCGTCCTCCGGCAAGGATACCCAGGGTGCAGGAGGGGTTGGGCAAGATCAATACGCGCCGCGCTGCGCCGCGTCGTAGACCGCCAGCAAAAACTCGCGCACGAACTGCTCCTGGAAGGGACGCGCCAGTAGGGCCGGGACGCCGACGTCGATCACCGCCCAGTAGCTCAAGTGGGTCTTGCCACCCTCCGGATGGAGCAGCACCGTGCCGTGGTTCTTGCGAAAGCTCCCCTCCACCTGGCTCCACGCCATAGTGCGATCGCCGAACCGCTCCACGGACAGCCGCGACCACTGCCGACCCACCGGCCATGGCAGGTCGAGAACGAAGTAGACGACCTGGGTGCCGCCGGGGCCGACCGCCTCCACCCGGCTCTCCTTGATCCACGGGTGCAGGGCGGCGTAGTCCGGATAGACGCACAGCACCTTGCACGCCGCCGAGCCGACTACCCCGAAGTCGGTCTCCACATGGAGGATCTGCTCGCCGGGGCTGCCGCCCTCCTCAAACGAGATGTCGATCTTGGGCCCGGTCGCCTGCGCCGCAGCCACGCCGAGAACCGGCAGCAGGAACGCTACACCCGTCGCGACAACGGCTCGTTGCAACCATTCGGTAACCACGGAGCTCACCACTTCACAGACGATACTAGCCAACCGTTTCGGAACCAGATCGCCAGATGGCAACCCCTTTCTCATTCGACTTGCAAGAGCCAGCGGACCCATAAAAGGTTCTCAAAAATGACTGTTTTTATAGAAAAATTAATGGCTTACCTGCGTTCCAGGATCATGTTCCTGACCCCACTCGATGGGCGTACGGTGCCCCGCGTGAGGCCGGGATGCAGAGGGGATCTCGCCCCACGTGCGGCGGAACCAGCGCCCCGCTTTCCCTCGTAGGGCGACCCCACTACCATCGTCGCGCCCTCGCCTCCCATCCCACCGCGAATCCATGGCCTACATCCCTGTCAGCCCTTCCGACCGGGCCGCGATGCTCGCGGCCGTCGGCGTCGATGACGTGGAGGCGCTGTTCGCATCGATCCCGGCGGCCCTGCGCCTCATCCGGCCCCTCGACCTGCCCCACCCCCTGGGGGAGATGGCGCTGCGGCGCCACCTGACCGATCTCGCCACCGCCAACCGCGGGGCGGGGCTCACTTGCTTTGCCGGCGCCGGCGCCTACGACCACTACTGCCCCGCGGCGATCGATGTCATCGCGGGCCGCGGCGAGTTTCTCACCGCCTACACCCCGTACCAGCCGGAGGTGAGCCAGGGGACCCTGGCGGTGATCTTCGAGTTTCAGACTTTCATCGCGCGGCTCACCGGCCTCGACGTGGCCAATGCCGGTCTCTACGACGGCGCCTCCGCTTGCGCCGAAGCGTGCCTCATGGCCCTGCGCGCCGCCAAGCGACGGACCAAGCTGATCCTCACCGGCGCCATCCATCCGGACACCGTGTCCGTCGTGCGGACCTACCTGGCCGGCCAAGAGGTGGAGATCGTCGCGCTCGCCGCCGAGAAGGTCCGCCACGCCATCGACGATCAGACAGCGGCGGTCGTGGTCCAGAACCCCGACTTCGAGGGCCGGTGCCTCGACCTCACCGGCTGGGCGGAGGCGATCCACGAGCGCGGCGCGTACCTCATCGCGTCCAGTGACCCGATCTCCCTCGCCCTGCTCAAACCACCGGGCGCCTGGGGCTGCGACATCGCCGTAGGCGAGGCGCAGGGGCTCGGCACCCCCCTGTCCTTCGGCGGGCCCTACCTGGGGTACCTCGCCTGCACCCAGAAACTGGTGCGCCAGATCCCCGGCCGCCTGGTGGGCAAGACCGTGGACCGGCGCGGCAACGCCGGCTTCGTCCTCACCCTCCAGGCGCGCGAGCAGCACATCAAGCGCGAGCGGGCGACCTCCAACATCTGCACAAACCAATCCCTCCTGGTGCTGCGCGCCACTCTCTACCTGGCGCTCCTCGGGCCGCACGGGCTGGCGCAGGTGGCGGCGGCCAGCCACGACGGGGCCCAGCGCCTGCGCGCCGCCCTCACCACCCTCGGCGGCGTCACGGCGCCCGACGACGGCCCCCACTTCAAGGAGTTCACCCTCCACCTGCCTATGGCGGCGGAACGCTTCTGTGCGGCAATGGCCGAGCGCGGCATCCTCGCCGGCGTCCCCGTCAGCCGCTGGGACCAATCGCGGCCCAACGACCTGCTCGTGTGCGTCACGGAGCGCCGTTCCGAGGTGGATCTGGAGGCCTACGTCACCGCGGCGTGGGAGGTGCTCACGTGATCTCCCATCGCACGGCGCATGTCTCCCTCCCCCACCGTGGGAGGGCCGGGGTGGGGGCGCATGGAGCAAAGTGTCTGTCTGGCGTTGCACCTGGCGGACTGCGCGATCCCCACGCCCTCCCCCCAACCCCCTCCCGGAGGGAGGGGGTGCTGACCGCTGACCGCTGACCGCTGCCGCCATGTCCCTCATCTTCGACCTCCACCGCCCCGGCCAGACCGGCCTCCGCCTCCTCGGCCCCGACGCCACTGCCGAGGCCACGGACCTGCCGGCCCACCTGCGGCGCGAGCAGCCCCCGGCCCTGCCGGAGGTCTCCGAACCCGAGGTGGTGCGCCACTACACGCGCCGGTCGCGGGAGAACTTCTCGATCGACACCGCCTTCTATCCCCTGGGGTCGTGCACCATGAAGCACAACCCCAAGATCAACGACGTCGTGGCCTCCCTGCCGGGCTTCGCCCAGCTCCATCCGCACGCCGCGGAGGGTGACTGCCAGGGGGCGCTCGAGCTGATGCATCGCCTGGAGGCGGCCCTCTCCGAGATCACCGGCATGGCCGCCGTCTCCCTGCAGCCGGCAGCCGGGGCGAGCGGCGAGCTGACCGCCATGCTCATGGTGCGCGCCTACCACGCAGCCCGGGGCGAGCGGCGTACCACGGTGTTGATCCCCGACTCGGCCCACGGCACCAACCCGGCGAGCGCCCACCTCGCCGGGTTCACCATCGCGGAGATCCCCTCGGCGGCCGACGGCCGCATCGATCTCGCGGAGCTGCGCCGGGCGGTGAATCACGACACCGCGGCCATGATGGTGACCAACCCCAACACCCTCGGGGTCTTCGAGACGGAGATCCAGGCCGCTGCCGAGATCCTCCACGACGGCGGCGGCCTGCTGTACATGGACGGCGCCAACCTCAACGCCATCCTCGGCAAGGTGCGCCCCGGTGACATGGGCTTCGACCTGGTCCACCTCAACCTGCATAAGACCTTCTCCACCCCGCACGGCGGCGGCGGCCCCGGCGCCGGGCCCGTGGCAGTGACTGCGGCCCTCGCCCCGTTCCTTCCCGGACCGCGAGTGGCACGCTCGGCGGACGGCTACCGCTGGGCGCACGACGACCACGCCATCGGCCGGGTGCACGGGTTCGCCGGCAACTTCGGGGTGCTGGTGCGAGCCTACGCCTACATCCGCACCCTCGGGGCGGCCGGCCTCACCCAGGTGAGCGACCAGGCGGTGCTCAACGCCAACTACCTGCAGGCCATGATCGGCGACGCCCTGCCCCTCGCCTTCGCCAGCCCCTTTCTCCACGAGTGCGTTCTCACCGCGAAGGAACTGGCCAAGCGTCACCACGTCACCGCGCTCGACCTGGCAAAGCGGCTCATCGACCACGGCGTCCATCCGCCCACCATCTACTTCCCGCTGATCGCCCCGGAGGCCCTGATGGTGGAACCGACCGAGACCGAGTCCAAGGCGACCCTGGACGCGGCGGCGGCCGCCTTCCGCGCGATCGTGCGCGAGGCGCTCGAGAGCCCGGCGAGCCTGCACGAGGCGCCGCACACCACCGCCCTGTCGCGCCTCGACGAGACCCGCGCCGCGCGCCATCCGGTGTTGGTCGAGCCCCTGACGCCGGCCGCGCCCTGACCCGCACCTTCCCCAGGGAGCGTCACTGCGCTTCGTGCCTGTGACGTAGAGGCGGGGTTAAACCACGCCCCTACGGGGGGAAGTCCTCGTAGACCGGATGGAGCGTCCCGCTCCATCCGGTCTGATGGCGGGCGAGGAGCCCGCCATCCACGGGGGGTGAAGCCACCTGGACCTGCGCCGGGTGACGAGGGGGGCGCGTGGCGTCCCCCTCCATATCGGGGCGGTTGCCCGCAGGGCGATCCGCCACCGTGCAATCTCGGGGCATGGCGGAACCGCCCGCGGCGTTCCGCCCTACGCCGGCGGCCGACCCGGCGGCGTCACGTGGATTGTCCGCCGTTCGTCCGCGTCGATGACCATCTCCACGCG
>DASWHD010000081.1:0-11376 GCA_036393335.1 bacterium | reverse complement strand
ATCGGGGAAGGCATGTATGCGGACCGCTCCTGAAGGTGGGCTGGGCAGGAGGCACAACCCGATTGCCGTCACTTCATAGTCGCGGACCCGTCCCGGGGAGTCCGGGGGGGGGGCGCACGAGCAAGAAGGGAGTGTAGCCATGAAGCGACTCATCCTCGCAACCTTGGCGGTTTTCACGCTGTGCACGGGCAGCGCCGGCGGCGCGGACCGCGTGTGGACCTACCATGCCTTCCCCTTCACCTTTCTGTTTGGGAACCACATCGACACCCACCAAGAGCTTAGGCTGGTGCAGGCGGACGCCCTGGCCAAGCTCGGGATCGACAAGGGCGATCTGTTGGGTTGGTTTTACGTGTTCGACTCACGGGAGACCACCGACGCCGGGATTCCCATCCTGAAGCACTGCACCGGGCAGGAGCACTACGACGCCGGCTGCGTCGCCGGTTGGCGTATTCACGCCAAGCCCTGCATCGACGAGGTGAACGGCTGTCGGGCAATGTTCCTCTACCACGACCACGATCATCCCGTCTGGCTACTCGATCCCGCGGTGGACAGCGAGGGCAACTTGCGCGGTAGCCGCCAGCACATCGTCCAGCCCGGCAGCTTCACCCACATGCACTGGCTGACCGAGGGTACGACCCACGAGGGCACCTTCCTCCCCAGTAGTCTGGCGGACGTTGAAGCCCTCTTCGGCGTCGACATCAATGTGCCCGCCGAGTGCAACGTGGCCATGGCAGAGCAATTGGCCACCGGGGTGATCTGCCCCGGCTATTTCCTCCAGATCACCGCGCTCAATCCCTTTGGCTACGACGTCTGGGCCTTCCACCACGGTGGTGAAAGCCTCGTTCTTGAACGAGGGATCGACAACCAGACACACCTGAACCTCTTGACGACCTATCGGGCCGTGGTGGTACCGCTGGATGGTCTGCCGCCGTACGGGGAGTGAGGCCGGGCAGCAAGAAGGCGTGGGGCGTGAGCCCCCCGTTCGCCTCCCTCCGTCCACGAGGTGATGGGCACGGGGAGGCTGTGGGCTTGCCCGTGCCGTCCACGTGACGTTCCTAACATCCCTGGCAAGGGGACTTATCTAGTCGTCCCTGAAATCGGATAGATGCAGCGGGAAAAGGGTTTTTCAGGGACGACTAACTACACCGACACTGACGGCCCCGCCAACCGAGTCGCGCGACTGTGCTTGCTCTCTAGCGCAGCACCGAACGCCGCGCCGCAGCGAGGGCGTCGACCAGGGCTGCGGCTTCTGCCTCTCCCTGTGTCGGATTCATCCATGCGGTGCGCAGGAGGCGCTGGCCGTGGTAGGTGGTGAGAACCACCCATCCCCTCCCCTCCTCCAAGAGTCTCGCGCGGATCGCATCGTGGAAGCGGTCGACGTGGTGGCCGCTCGGGTGGCGGGCCCGGAAACAGACGATGTTGCACGCCGGCTCGTGGACCGGCTCGAAGTCGGCATGGCCTACCAACAGACGGTGAAACGTGCGCGCCGCGGCGACGCACTGCTCCACCCATCCGCCGAAGGCATTGCGGCCATACGCCTGCCAGCACACCCACAGCTTGAGGGCGTCGAGACGGCGGGTGCACTGCAGGCTCTTGCCGATGGCGTCAAACACCGTGTCCTGACCGTCGGGGCCGAGGAGGTACGGCACCGCCTGGCGAAACGCCCCGTAGGCATTGCCGCCGTCGCGGAATAGGAGCCAGCCCTGGCTGGACGGCTGGAAGAGCATCTTGTGGCCGTCCATGGAGACCGAGTCGGCGGCCTCGATCCCGGCCAGCCACGAGCGCAGCCGATCGGAGAACAGAAAGCCGCCGCCGTGGGCGGCGTCCACGTGCAGCCATAGGCCATGGTCGCTACACAGGTCGGCGATGTCCGGCAGGGAATCGAAGGCCCCGAGCGGCGTGTTGGGTGCGCCCGCCACCACCAGAAACGGGCACTCCCCTACCCGCAGGGACTCGGCGAGCGCCGCGGCCAGGTCGGCGACCACCATCCGCCCCGCGCCGTCCGTGGCAATCGACCGCAGGCAGTCGGTGCCGAAGCCCGTGATGCCGAAGGCCCGCAGCACCGAGTAGTGAGCGTCCTCGGAGATGAACGCTCGCGGACGTATCCCGTCGCAGCCGGTCTTCCACACCTCCGGAAAATGACGGTTGCGTGCCGCGAGGATTGCGATGAGATTGGACACCGACCCGCCCGAGGTACAGACCCCGTCCGCGCGGTCGTCGAAGCCGATCAGGTGGGCCAACGACCGGACCACTTGGCGTTCCACCATCGCGCCAGAGGGCGCCATGTCGGAGAGCGCCGCAATCTGATTGAGCAGCGCCACCAGACCATCCACGGCCGCGGCGAGGGGTAGCGGCACCGCTACCTGGTGGCCGGCGTATCCGGCGTGGTGGAGGCGCAGGGTGTGAGGTAGAAAATCTTCATCGAGCCGCCGTTGCAGCTCCACCCACGGCAGCGGCTCATCCGGCAGCCGCCCGGCAAACCGCCGGGCGATCTCGGCTAACGGCAGCGGCGACGTGATCCGCCCCTCCGCCTCGGCCAGGAGGGCGCGCATCCGCGGCTCGACCAGCGCCAGGGCCCGGGCGAGGTCGTCCGGGGCAAAGGGGGGCACGGCCGTCACGCTGGACCCCCTAACACGCAACGCTACCCCGGCGGCTTCGCCGCCGGCGTGCAGACACCCGCCATACGACAAGCGGACCGCGGCCCCCTTTGGGTGGCCGCGGTCCGCTACCGATCGCGCCCGTCGCAGGGAACGAGTCAGCCGTCGTTACCGATCGCCTCGACCGGGCACTCTTCCATCGCTTCTTGGCAAGCGGCAAGCTCTTCGTCGTTCTCCGGCTGCTTGTAAACGTACGAGTATTCGTCGTCTTCCGCCTCTTTGAAGTTCTCTGGAGCGGTCTCACGACAGACATCACAGTTGATGCACTCGCTATCCACGTACCACGCACCCTCGACGTTGAGCGCTACCTTGTCATCGGGATCAGCCATCGCTCGATACTCCTTGGCGGAAGGGGAACAAACGGGGATTGGTCCTGTTTAGTCGGCGGACTATACACGCCCTGTCGCCAATGGAAAAATGGTTGCCCCGCCGTTTGGACAGCGGCCTGAAAGCCCACTTTGGGTAGTGCCGCCTACCTGCGAGGGAGGCGACAAACGCCGGTTTTCCGCCGCATCCGGCATCACGCTAGCCCGTGGCGTCCGACCTCGTCCTCGTCCCAACCCAGGTAGTGGCCGAGCTCGTGATAGAGCGTCGTCACGATCTCGTCCATGAGGTGGTGAGGATCGCTGGCGAGCCGCTCTAGGTTGCGGCGATACAGGATGATGGTCGGCGGTAGAGCCGGGGGACCGCCAGCGAGCTGGTCCATGTGGTTCGGCCCGGTGAACAGGCCGAGCAACTCCGGGTCGGGCGGATCGACGGCCCGCATGCTGTCGTCGTCCGGCAGGTCTTGAACCAGGATGGAGACGCTCTCGAGCTGCTCTTGAAACTCGGGGGGGAGCACGTCGATCGCCTCCTGGACGCAACGGTCGAACTCGCCGTCGGTCAGCCGCACCGGCAGCGGAAAACCGTTCGGGTCGAGCCGGTGGGCGGTGGTAAAGGCGCGCTCGGCGGCAACAAAGTCCCGCCGCCGCTCCGCCACCAGACCGATCCCGTAGTGGGTGTCGGCCCAGTCGTCGCGGATGGTGAGTGCCCGCTCGAAAAGGGACTCGGCATCGCTCATGCGGCCGCTGCGGAAGTGGAGGTGACCGAGGCGGGCCATGGCCTCGGTATCCTCCGGATCCGCGTCCAGAAGCACCTGCAAGTGCCGTGCTGCCACCTTGAACCGTCGCTCCATCCCCAGGCCGTCGGCGGCCCAGAGGTGGAAATCCCGGTCCTGCGGATCGCTTGCCAGCCAGTGCTCCGCCAGCTCGGCGACGCGCGGATAATCACCACCGTCCCACGCCGCAGTGAGCGCCTCCAACGCCCAGTCGCGGGGCGAGCTCGGATCGGGTAGTGGGCGTTCCGTATCCATCAGCCAAAGGCTATGCCGAAGCATGCCTGGTTGGAAACCCTGGCACATGATCCGGATACGGGCCGCCCCCCGCCAACCGTGCCCCGCCGCCAAGGCCCCTCGATTGACGGTCTTTACACTGCTTGGCAATGTAATGGTATGCCACCGCAGCCCGAGCCGCCGGATCGGTTTCTCGCATTGTACAATGGCCGCCTGAAGGGGCTCCTTAGCCGCGCGGCCCACGCGGACGTGGCCGCACGGTTGCCGGTGGAACGGCAGTGGTTCTTGATCGATCCCCAGGCGACGCCGGGCCCCACCTGTACCGAGATCTCGGGGGAGGCGGTGCGCGGTCAAATCGCCGGGCTGGTCAACGAGCTTCAGCCCCTCCACGGCCTCGGCGACGGCACCGGCTGGACCTTCGTCGCCGAGGTGGAGGGGGAGTGGACCATCAAGGTCTTCAACCCGAGGCAGTGCGGCAGCGGCTGCGGCTGGCACAGCCCGACTCCATGGCGGGTGTACTGCACCGTTCGCCCGTCGCCGGCCGCGTGTGCCGCCATCGCCCCGCCACCGCCCGATCCCGGTCGCTTCGAGGCATTCGCCCAGCGCGCCCGGGGGCTCATCGGCCGGTAGCTCTCCGCGGCCACAAGACCGCCCCGTGCCCGTGATCAGTCCCGACGTGCCCCGCGACTGGGACGCCCGCTACAGCGGTGCCGCATATCGGTACGGTTCCCAGTCCAACCCGTGGCTCGCCGCCCACACCGGCCTCCTCAATCCTCCCGGTCACGCCCTCGACTTGGCGTGCGGTGAGGGGCGCGATGCGGTTTACCTCGCAGCCCTCGGTTTCCAGGTCGAGGCGATCGATGCCTCCGCCGTCGCCTTGGCCAAGGCGGAGCGTCTGGCGGCGAGCCGCGGTGTCCACATCCACTGGCGGCGGCTCGACCTGGAAGGCGACTACTTGCCGCCCGCGGTGACCTTCGATGTCATCACCTGCCACAACTTCCTGCACCGCCCGCTGCTCGCCGCCCTCCCGGCCGCTCTGCGCCGCGGCGGCCTGCTGATCTACGCGACCTTCCTGGAAGGGCAGGAGGCCTACGGCCACCCGTCCAACCCAGACCACCTGCTCCATCGCGGCGAGCTCCTCCGCCTCTGGGCCGACCTGGAGGTTCTCGATCACCAGGAGGGGCTCACCACGTACCGCGACCGTCCCGCCTGCCGCGCGGCGATCGTCGCCCGGAAACGCTGATCTCCCGCCGGAGTGCGACACGTGGCGGAAGGGCGCACCCTTGACCGCCGGCGGGGCGGTTCCTACAGTCCCCCTCCCTCGCCTCAGGGTCCTGCGCCGAAGTGGTGGAACTTGGTAGACACGCTGTCTTGAGGGGGCAGTGGGAGTAATCCCGTGGGGGTTCGAGTCCCCCCTTCGGCACCAGCGCGGCGGGTCGCGGGGACTACCGCTTGCAACCCCGAGGTTACGCTGCAGCGGAGCGTTGCATCGGCACGCGCCATCCCGCCTCACCACTGGTCCTTGGGCTCCATCAGACCATCCGCGCGCGGGAAGCCGAGGGTCTGGAAGGCAGGATCGCTCTCGGCATCGACCCCGATCGTGCCCGTGTAGATCGAGCGGTGCCGCATCCACCGGGAGAGGAGGATGGCGAACAGGGTGGTGACCAGCAGCGGGATGACCAGTCGGTAGTCACCAGTCACCTCGAAGACGATCATGGTGGCGGTGATCGGCGCACGGATGACGGTGCCGAGGACCACCCCCATCCCCACCACCGCGTAGATGCCGTAGTGCGGGATCTGATCGGTCCACAGCATGAGGGTCATGCCGTAGGCCCCGCCGGTGAGGGCGCCGATGAACAGCGCCGGACCGAACAGGCCTCCGCTGCCCCCCGCCGCTAGGGTAAGCGACGTGGCGAGGATCTTCGCCAGCAGCAGGCCCACCATCACCTCCAGAATCAAGTGTTCTTCCAGGGCGGCCTCGACCACCGAGACGCCGGTGCCGAAGACCTCGGGCGCCAACAGCAGCAGACCGCCGAGGGCGACAAACCCCAGCGGCGGCAGCGCCCATCTCGGCACCGGCAGGTGGTGCAGGGCCACCTCCATCCAGCGCAGGCTGTTGGTGAAGACCGCAGCGGTCAGGGCGCACACCAGGGAAAGGCCCGCGATCACCGGCACCGCCAACCACCATGATTGCTGGGCGACTAAGTGGTAGGGCGGCAAGGTGAGGACCTCCCCCGTACCCAACGCGTGGGCCGCCGCCGCCCCCACCACCGCGGCCAGGATAATCGGGCTGGAGGTGCGCAACGTGATCTCCGCCACGACGATCTCGAAGGCGTAGGCCATCCCCGCCAGCGGTGCGTTGAACAGCGCCGCGATGCCCGCCGCCGCACCGGCGGCCAGCAAGATGGCACAGTGCCGCGCATCGAGGCCGAAGGCGGCGCCGATCCGGTTCGCCACCGCTGCCCCCACCTCGACGCTCGGCCCCTCTTGGCCAACCGAGCCGCCGGTACCGATGGTCCACGCCGACAGACCGACCTTGGCCAGGGCCTCGCGAAAGGTGATCGGCGGGCGCTTCCCGCGCACCGCCCGCATCACCTCGGACACGCCATACGCGCCGTAGCGCGGCGGCAATATCCTGCGCAGGAGACTGATTCCCACCCCGCCCAGGAGCGGCACCAGAACCACCGACCACCACGGTGCGAGGACCAGGTTGGCGGGCAACCAGCCGACGGCGAGGAGCCCCTGCCGGAGGTAGTAGATCAACGATTGATAACCGCTGACCAGGATCCCGGTCACCAGACCCACGGCGCCGGTGATGACGAAGATCGCGACATCCTGGCGGCGCGGGCTAAGGTCCGGAACATGGAGCAGCACCCGCAGCGGTGCGCATTCCGTCCCCGTCTCTGTCACCGACGGCGCTTGCGATGCACTACGCATCATCCCCTGGCCTTCGACCTCGGCCATGTCTCGTCTCGCCTCTCCGTCGTCGATCACGGCCCACCGCTGTGCTGTCCACCGGTACGGCACGTGTCCTATGGATACAATATAGACTTCACCACACAGGAATTGTCGGACAGGCGTGTTACGATCGCGCCTCGATCTCACCCGATGGAGTTCCCGTGAGCCGTCTGCACGTCCCCCAAGAGCTCCTCGCCCGCTACGATCAGGCGGGGCCGCGTTACACCAGCTACCCGACCGCCCCCCAGTGGAGCGAGGCGTTCGCCGCGCCGGAGCTCGAGGCCCAGATCCGCGCCACCAACGCCGCGGCCGATGCGCCACCCCTGGCGCTCTACCTGCACATCCCGTTTTGTGAGTCGATGTGCTACTACTGCGGCTGCAACATCATCATCAGCGGCGACACGGCCCACGCGGACCCGTACACCGAGCATCTGTTCCGCGAGGCAGACTGGTACCGGGCCTTGATCCGGCGGGACCGCCCGGTGGACCAGTGGCACATCGGCGGCGGCTCCCCGACCTTCATGCGGCCGGACCAGCTCGACCGCTTGCTCGGGGGCTTCCGCGAACGGTTTCCCTTCACCCCCGACGCGGAGCTGTCCATCGAGGTGGACCCGCGCCTCACCTCCACCGACCACCTCGACGTCCTGCGGCGTCACGGCTTCAACCGGGTCTCCATGGGCATCCAGGACTTCGACCCCGTGGTGCAACAGACGGTCAACCGCATTCAGCCCTTCGAGCTCACCCGCGACTTCATGACGGCGTGCCGCGAACGTGGCTTCAAGGACCTCAACGTCGACCTGATCTACGGCCTGCCCAAGCAGACGCCGGAGAGCTTCATGCCCACGGTGGACAAGATCATCGCCCTCGATCCGGCACGGATCGCCCTGTTCAACTACGCTCACGTGCCGTGGATGCGCCCCTTCCAGCGCCGCTTCGACGAGGCGGACATCCCGCACGGCGCGGCGAAGATCACCATCCTCACCAACACCATCGAGCAGCTCACCGCCGCCGGCTACCGCTACATCGGCATGGACCACTTCGCCAAGCCGATGGACGAGCTGTCCACCGCCCAAGACGACGGCACCCTCCATCGTAACTTCATGGGCTATACCACCAAGGCCCACACCCACCTCTACGGCATCGGCGTGTCGGCGATCTCCGAGGTGGGTGACTGCTACGCGCAGAACACCCGCAAGCTCTCCGCGTACAGCCGCAAGGTGAGCGAGGGGGTCTGGCCGACCATGCGCGGCATCCTGCTCTCCGACGACGACCGGCTGCGCAAGCGGGTGATCTCCGACCTGCTGGTCAACCTGGTGGTCGACAAGGAAACGATCGCCACCGCCTTCGGCATCAACTTCGACGACTACTTCGCCGATGCCCTGGAGAAGCTCGCGACGCCCGCGGCGGATGGCCTCATCGAGCTCGCGGCAGAGCAATTGCGCGTGACCGAGCTGGGCCGGGTCTTCATCCGCAACCTCGCGATGCCGTTCGACGCGTACCTGGGCAAGCAGGCGGACGGTGCCAAGCCGATCTACTCGCGAACGGTGTAGGAACAGGCAGCCGTAAGCTTTCGGCGATCAGCGATCAGCGCCCCCTCCCCGTGGGAGGGGGTTGGGGGGAGGGCGTCCGAGACAACCGTGTTGTCTTCGGAGTTCGCGGCACAGCGCGACTCCCACCGCCCCCACCCCGGCCCTCCCCCGGAGGGGGAGGGAGCTTATTGCTGAACGCAGACCACGCATTCTCCGCAGCCCATCACCACCGCCTCATGTCACCCCTTAGGCCCAAGGCGCCGCGCCGCTGGCCTGCGTGGCTGCCGTCGACCGGCAGCCTCGCCCTCGGCTGCCTGCCGGTAGTGCTGGTCAGCGGCGGCCTGCTGGCCATCCACTTCGACCCGGCGACGCCCCTCGCCTCGGTGGAGGCGATTGAGGAGGTGGTGCCGTTCGGCTTCGTGGTACGCGGCCTGCACTATTTCGCCGGTCACCTGTTTCTCGTGCTCGCCGTGGCGCATGCGGCGGCGCGGCTCTGGGCCCGCGACTACCGGCGCGTCTCGCCCGCCGCCTGGGGCGGCGCCGTGCTCGCGTTGCCCCTCGTGGTGTGGGTGATGCTGTCGGGTTTCCTCCTGCGCGGCGATCCCGAGGCGGTCGCTGCCACCGAGGTGACGCGTCACCTCCTCGGCCTGCTGCCGGACGGCGGCCATACCCGGTCGTGCCTGCTCGGCACGACCCCGGCCGCCCTCTACGCCCAGCACGCCGCCACCGCCACGGTCTTGCTGCTCCTGCTGGTCCTCGCCCACGCCCGGGTCGGCTGGCCCGCGGCCGCCGCCGTGGCTCTGCCCACCACCGCCGCCCTCTGCCTGGCGGCGGTCGCCAGCGCGCCGATCGTTCCCCAGGGGACCGACCCGGTCCACGCCCCGTGGTACCTCCTGGGGCTCCAGGAGGCGCTGCACCGCACGCCCCATCCGGCGTGGCCCTTCCTGCCCCCGCTGGTACTGCTCGCCTGGCTCTTCGTCCTGCCGCGCGTCACCGACCGGTGGCTGCACACCTCCCTGGGGCTCGTCGTCGCGCCCTATCTGCTCCTCACTTTCCTGGGCTGGATGCGCTAGGGCTGGGCCCCGTGATCGACCCCCTCGTCGCCCTCGGCCGCCGCCTCGATACGCCGCTGGTGATCTGCCTGGCGGTGGCGTGGCTCGCGATCGGCGTCGCACTCGGACGGGAGGTGGTGCGCGACCAACAGTGGCGGGACCGGCCCCTCGCCACACAGGTGAATGGCCGACCGGAGCGGTGTCTCGCCTGCCATGGGGGCGTGACCGGTCTGGCAACCGCCCACGACCCCGAGGCCCTGGGCTGCTCCTCCTGCCATCTAGGCGATCCCCTGGCCTTCGACGAGCAGCGCGCCCACGCGGGGATGGAGACGTTTCCCGGCGACCTCGCCACTGCCGCCGAGAGCTGCGGGCAGGCCGCGTGCCATCCCGAGGCGGTGCGCCACGTCGCGGGCAGCCTGATGAACACCGGCCGCGGTATGATCTCCGTGGACCGGTTCTGCTTCGGGGAGCAGGCGGGGCCGGACGGCGGCTCGACCTTCGCGGACCTGGCGCGGGAGGCCAATCCGACGCCGGCGGACGACCACCTCCGCCGCCTGTGCGCGAGCTGCCACCTCGGCAACCGGCGCGACGACCATACCCTCGACCGCTTCACCCGCGGCGGCGGCTGCGCCGCCTGTCACCTGGCGGAGGCGACCCCCTACAAGGACACGCGCCGCCATCGCCGCCTGACGGTGAAGGTCGACTCGGAGCGGTGTTTCGGCTGCCACTCGCGCTCCGGCCGCATCTCCCTCTCCTACCATGGCCTCGCCGAGGTCGCACTCGGCGAGCCGCACGACTCGGAGCTCTATGACGGCCGGCCCGCGCGCCGGGTCGAGCCCGATGTCCACGCCGCCGCCGGCATGGGGTGCAGCGACTGCCACACCCGGGCCGAGGTGATGGGCGACGGCCACTCCTACGACCACAAGGAGGAGGCGATCGAGATCGCCTGCACCGACTGCCACCCGACGGCGCCCGGCGAGCTCACACCGGCCGGCGAGTTGGATGCCATCACCCGCCGCCTCCTGGCCCTGCGCGGTTGGACGGAGCAGGCGGCGCCGCGCAGCCGCAAGGGTACGCCGTTGTACTTCCTGGCGACGGAGTCCGACGGCCGCGTCACCGTACGCTCGCGCGGACCGGAAGAGCGGCGCTGGGTCGCCGGCCCGACCCCCGACGATCCGGACCACCGCCTCGCCGGCCACGAGCGCCTCGCCTGCCAAGCGTGCCACGCGCTACGCGCCCCCCTGTGCACCGGCTGCCACACCTCCTACACCCCGGACGAGGCGCAATGGGACCACCTGGCCAGACGCGAGCGGCCGGGCCGATGGCGCGAGGAGGCCGGGCCGATCGGGTACGGCCCGCCGCTCCTGGGCGTCGCCGCCGGCGGTCGCATCTTCCCGTTCATTCCCGGCATGCCCCTGCGCCTGCAGACCCATCCCGGCCGGCCGTGGTTGGAGGGCAGCTACTTCGCCCCCCTCGACCCCCATACCACGACCCGCCAGGCGCGGCCCTGCGCTGCCTGTCACCGCGACGGCGCGGCCCTCGGCCTCGGTCCCGGCGCCGTGGACTACACGGGGGCGGCGTGGCGCTTCACGCCGGCACCGCAGGCCGGCGACTTCGACCTGCGGTGGACCGTGTTAGAGGGCGACGCCGTCGGCCGGGCGACCCGCGGCGCGGCGCGATCGTTCACCGCCCACGAGGTCGACCGCATCTTGGCGGTCGGCGTGTGCCTGCCGTGCCACGAGAAGGCCGACGACCCGATCTACCAGGACTTTCCCGCGGCCCACACGACGTGGCACAACGGTCGGGCAAGCCAGTGCCGGCTCGCCCCACCGGCGGGGGGGGGGGGGGGG
>DASWHD010000080.1:0-14474 GCA_036393335.1 bacterium | reverse complement strand
GTGGCGGTGGATGCGGTGTTCGACTCGGTCTCCGTGGCGACCACCTTCAGGGAGAAGCTCGCCTCCGTTGGGGTCATCTTCTGCTCCTTCTCCGAGGCGGTGCGCGAGCACCGGTCGCTGGTGCAGCGCTACCTGGGCTCGGTGGTGCCGTACACGGACAACTTCTTCGCCAGCCTCAACTCGGCGGTCTTCTCCGACGGCTCCTTCTGCTACATCCCCAAGGGGGTGCGCTGCCCCATGGAGCTATCCACCTACTTCCGCATCAATGCGGCCTCCACCGGCCAGTTCGAGCGCACCCTAATCATCGCCGACGAGGGCGCCTACGTGAGCTACCTGGAGGGGTGCACCGCGCCGATGCGCGACGAGAATCAGCTCCACGCCGCGGTGGTGGAGCTGGTCGCCCTGGAGGGGGCGCAGATCAAGTACTCGACGGTGCAGAACTGGTACCCGGGGGACAAGAAGGGCAAGGGCGGCATCTACAACTTCGTGACTAAGCGCGGCGAGTGTCGCGGCGCCCACTCGAAGATCTCCTGGACCCAGGTGGAGACCGGCTCGGCGATCACCTGGAAGTACCCGAGCTGCATCCTGCGCGGTGACCACTCGGTGGGCGAGTTCTACTCGGTGGCCCTGACCAACAACCACCAGCAGGCGGACACCGGCACCAAGATGGTCCATATCGGCCGCAACACCCGCTCCACCATCATCTCCAAGGGGATCGCGGCGGGCCGCGGCCGCAACGCCTACCGCGGGCTGGTGAAGGTGGGCAAAGGGGCGGAGGGGGCGCGCAACTACAGCCAGTGCGACTCCCTGCTCCTGGGCGACCAGTGCGCCGCCCACACCTTCCCGTACATCGAGGTGAAGAACCCCACGGCGAAGGTGGAGCACGAGGCGTCCACCTCGCGCATCGGCGAGGACCAGCTCTTCTACTGTATGCAGCGCGGCATCAAACCGGAGGACGCGGTGTCGATGATCGTCAACGGCTTCTGCAAGGAGGTGTTCCGCGAGCTGCCCATGGAGTTCGCGGTGGAGGCCCAGAAACTCCTGGGCGTGAGCCTGGAGAACACCGTCGGGTGAGTCAGTGGGAACAACGACAACACAACGCCAAGGCGCAAGGACGCGAAGGCGCAAAGGGGATTGGACAATGGTTGATCACCATGGAGAGCCGAGAGCGACGGTCTCCGATGCACGAGGGGGAGCTAGCACCCCGGCGAAGATCGACCCTTTGCGGCTTCGTGCCTTGGCGCCTTGGCATTGAAAAAACGAGATGAGGCGATCGCCATGCTGAACATCGACAACCTATCCGCCACCGTCGCCGGGACGGCGATCCTCAAGGGACTGAACCTCGCCGTGAACGGCGGGGAAGTGCACGCCATCATGGGGCGCAACGGCTCCGGCAAATCGACCCTGGCCCACGTGCTCGCCGGCCGCGATGGTTACGAGGTCACCAGCGGCACGGTGACCTTCCACGGCAAGGACCTGCTCGCCATGGCCCCGGAGGAGCGCGCCCGCGAAGGGGTGTTCCTTGGCTTCCAGTACCCGGTGGAGCTGCCGGGGGTGAGCAACCTCCTGTTCCTGAAGACGGCGCTCAACGCTCGCCGCCGCCACCTGGGCGAGGCGGAGGTCGACGCCATGGACTTCCTCGCCCTGGTCAAGGACAAGGCGCGGCTCATGCAGATCGACGACGCTCTCCTGCGCCGGTCGGTGAACGAGGGGTTCTCGGGTGGCGAGAAGAAGCGCAACGAGATCTTCCAGATGGCGGTGCTGGAGCCGGCCCTGGCGATCCTCGACGAGACCGACTCGGGGTTGGACATCGACGCCCTGCAGGTGGTGGCGAAGGGGATCAACGCCCTGCGCTCGCCGCAGCGCGCCGTGCTCCTGATCACCCACTACCAGCGCCTCCTGGACTACGTGGTGCCGGACGCGGTGCACGTGCTGGACGACGGCGCCATCGTCGCCTCGGGCGGCCCGGAGCTGGCGCTTGCGCTGGAGGCACGAGGCTACGCCTGGGCGACCGGCGCGACAACCGAGGCGGTGACGCCATGACCATCACCCGCATTTCGCACCATGACTCTGCTGCGACCCCACAACCGACTGTATCTCCTGGCCGTCTCACCAAGGGTAGGAGCCGGTTTCACCGGCGATCCGCGCCTGCGGCGCGGCAGGCCCTCTGGGCCTGGGTCGCCGAAGGGATTCGGCTCCTACCGGATTTCCGGACAGAGGCTAGCAGCCGATGGCACCGGCGACCCGCGGACCGACCAGGAGCTGCGCGCGATCGCGTGGTCTCGCGACAATCCGTGGTGAGTAATGCAGGCCGGGAGATCTGAACATGCCGACCTCTACCATCGACCACTACCGGACCCAGTACCAGGCGTGGGCGGGCCAGCTCCCGGGCCAGCCCGTGCCGTGGCTGCGGCGCACCCGCGAGCAGGCCCTGGAGCGCTTCGCCCACCTGGGCTTCCCCACGCTCCGGGATGAGGAGTGGAAGTACACCCGCGTGACCGCGATCGCGGAGCACCCCTTCACTCCCGCCGCGCAGGCGTGCATCGGGCTGGATCGGGATGACCTCACACCCCTGCTCATCGCGGGCGCAAAGAGCCACCTCCTGGTGTTCGTCAACGGCCACTTCGCGCCCTCCCTGTCGCGGCCCGGCCGCCTCCCGGATGGGGTGACCCTGAGCAGCCTGGCCGCGGCAGTGGAGCAGCAGCCGGAGCGGCTGGAGCCCTACCTGGGCCGGATCGGGGACTCGATGGCCAGCGGCTTCTGCGCCCTCAACACCGCCTTCCTCACCGACGGTGCCTACCTGTGGCTGCCCGACGGGGTCGCGGTGGAGGAGCCGATCGAGCTGCTCTTCGTCACCACCCGCCAGGGTGAAGCGGTGTTCAGCCAGCCACGCAACCTGATCGTGGCGGGAGACCGGGGGCGGGCGACCGTCATCGAGAGCTACGCCAGCCTCGGCGACTCGGGCCACTTCACCAACGCCATCACCGAAGTGGTGACGGGCAACGGCGCGGCACTGGAGCACATCCTCCTTCAGGGCGAGAGCGACGAGGCCTTTCATGTGGCGACGGTGCAGGTCCGCCAGGGTCGCGACAGCCGCTTCACCTCCCACGCCCTCGGACTGGGCGGCCGCCTGTCTCGCACCGACATCAACACCGTACTGGACGGCGAGGGGGGTTCGTGTACCCTCAACGGCCTATACGTGGCGGCGGGCCGCCGGCACGTGGACTTTCACACCCGTATCGACCATGCCCGGCCGCGGGGTACCAGCCGCGAGCTGTACAAGGGGATCCTCGACGGCGCCGCGCGCGGGGTCTTCTGCGGCAAGATCTACGTCCACCCCGATGCCCAGCAGACCGACGCTCAGCAGGCCAACCGCAACCTGCTACTGTCGCCGCGCGCCGAGGTGGACACCAAGCCGCAGCTCGAGATCTACGCCGACGACGTACGGTGCAGCCACGGGGCGACGGTGGGGCAGCTCGACGCGGACGCCCTCTTCTACCTGCGCTCCCGCGGCCTGGACGAGGTCGCCGCGCGCCACCTCCTCACCTACGCCTTCGCCGGCGAGGTCGTGGAGCGGATTGAAGACCGCGAGCTACGCGCGCGGATCGAAGAGCGGCTCGCGGCACGGCTCGGTGAGGAACAAGTCATCCAACAGGCCAGGCAACTGGCGGAGGGAATCGAGGCATGAACGACCTGCGCGACCTGTACGAGGAGATGATCCTCGACCACAACCGCAACCCGCGGAGCTTCCAGCACCGGCCCCTCGGGGTCTGCTGCGAGGGTCATGGCTTCAACCCCCTGTGTGGGGACGACGTCTCTCTTTATCTGGAGGTGAAGGACGGGGTGATCCGCGACGTGGGCTTCGACGGCGTGGGCTGTGCCATCTCCATGGCATCGGCCTCCTTGATGAGCGAGGCGATCAAGGGCAAGAGCGAGGCCGAGGCGCGGCGGCTCTTTGCGCAGATGCGCGCGGCGCTCACCAACGGCGGCGTCCCCGCGGGCGACATCTCTCTGGGCAAGCTCGCCGTGCTCGCCGGGGTGCGCGACTACCCCATGCGCGTGAAGTGCGCGACCCTCGCCTGGCACGTGCTGAAGGCGGCGCTGGACGGGGACAAGGAGACCGTGTGTAGCGAATGAGGGAGGGGTGACGAGCCATTTGCGACGACCGAGGCCCAGCGATGAAACGTCTTATCCCCCTGCAACGACACCGCAAGCCGGAGACCCCGCCAGAGAGCCGGGGGGCGATGACGACGGTGGCCGCGCGTGATCGCACCCCGGCCGCTGCCCCGGATGACCTCCGCGACCGGGTTGTGGCGGCCCTGCGCGAGGTCTACGACCCCGAGCTGCCGCTGAACATCTACGACCTCGGACTGATCTACAGCCTGGAGGTCGACCCGGCCGGTAGCGTGGCGATCCGCATGACCCTTACTGCACCGGGCTGTCCCGTAGCCCAGACCTTCCCCGCGACGGTGGAAGAGGCGGTGCGCCAAGTGGCGGGGATCACCGCGGCGCACGTGGAGTTAGTGTGGGATCCCCCGTGGTGCCAGGACCAGATGTCGGAGGCCGCGCGGTTGGAGCTCGGTCTTTGTTGAGGGAACGACCATGGCTGACTGGATCGACGTGGCCCCTGTGGTGGAGTTTCCAGAAGGAAGCTTCCGCTGCCTGGAGGTGGACGCCGCCCAGATCGCGGTCTTCCATCTCGCAGACGGCTTTTTCGCCATCGAGGACGTCTGCACCCATGACGGCGGCATTCTCACCGGCGGTGTGGTGGAGGGCAGTGAGATCGTTTGCCCGCGCCACGGCGCCCGCTTCGACCTCAAGACCGGGGAGGCGCTGGAGCCGCCGGCCTACGAGGCGGTCGACACCCTGCCGGTGCGCGTCGCGGACGGCGTCGTGCAGGTGATGGATGACCGCTGGCAGTGACAGGAGATCGACCGTGAACCAGCGAATGATGCAACCCTCCACACGGGACGGTCCCGTGTGGTGAACGAAGGAGCAGGACCATGAAAAAAACCCAATCCACAATCGACATCGCGGAGCGCGGTTATGCGCATCCGGAAGTGCTCGTCTCCACCGACTGGGTGGCCGAGCACATGAACGACCCCGAAGTAAGGATCATCGAATCCAACGAGGACCCCCTCCTCTACCACGCGAAGCACGTCCCCGTGGCGGTGGAGGTCGACTGGACCCGAGACTTGAACCAGCACGTCATCCGGGACTATCTCGACAAGCAGGGCTTCGAGCGTCTCATGAGCCACGTCGGGGTGACGCGCGACACCACCTGCGTCTTCTATGGGGACAAGAGCAACTGGTGGGCCGCCTACGCCTTCTGGATCTTCCAGCTCTTCGGCCACACCGCCGCCCGAATCATGGACGGTGGGAGCCTGAAGTGGGAGCAGGAGAAACGCCCCCTGGCGCAGGACGTGCCCCACTACAAGGCCACCCAGTACAAGGCACCGCAGCGCGACGACACCAAGATCCGGGCCTTCCGCCAGCAGGTCATGGTGCACATCGACGCCCACCGGCCCCTGGTGGACGTGCGTAGCCCCGAAGAGTTCAGCGGCGAGCGTCTGCACATGCCGGGCTACCCCAACGAGGGCGCCCTGCGTGGCGGCCACATCCCCGGGGCGAAGAGCATCCCCTGGGGCATGGCGATCCACCCGGAGGATGGCACCATCAAGACCGCCGACGAGCTGCGGAAGATCTACCTGGAGGACAATGGGTTGAAGTCCGACGACGACGTGATCGCCTACTGCCGCATCGGGGAGCGCAGCAGCCACACCTGGTTCGTCCTCACCTACCTGCTCGGCTTCCAGAAGGTGCGCAACTACGACGGAAGCTGGACGGAGTGGGGCAACCTGGTGAACGTCCCGATCGAGCGTTAGGAAACCACCCATGTCGCGCCACCCGTAGGCAGGGTTCAGCCCGCCGGCCAGCATTGGCCGCCGCCACGCCACCGGCGGGCAGGGCCCTGTCCGGGTGGTAATGGCCCGCCCGGGGTGTTGGGGCGCTGCGCAGGAGATGATCGTCTGCCGCGGCGGGGGGGTGAAACCAGCCACAGGGTCGTGCGCGAGAGAGAGCGCCGTGATAGAAGATTGTCCACACAAGCTACATGCCATGATGGCCACCCTCGGCATGCTCGACGAGCGGACGGATCGCATCCAGATGCTCATCGACATCGCCGGCCGCTTCCGGGGGGTGCCGGAGGAGATCGCCCGGCGTCCCTACCGGTCGGACCACAAGGTCCCGGGCTGCGAGTCCCAGGCCTACTTGTTTACCGAGGAGCGCCCGGACCACACCCTCGGGTTCCACTTCGCGGTGGAGAACCCCCAGGGGGTCTCCGCCATGGCCCTCGCGGTAATCCTAGAGGAGACCCTCTCCGGGGCCCCGCCACAGGCCGTCGCCCAGGTGCCTGGCGAGATCGTCTACGATCTCTTTGGCCGCCAGCTCTCCATGGGCAAGAGCATGGGCCTGATGGGCATGGTGAACATGGTGAAGAATACGGCCCAACGGTATGCCGCAAGCCTCTCTGAACAGTAGCGACAGACCAGCCCCCATTCCTCACCGTGGCCGCAAACCGGTAGGGGATGGCCCTGGCGAATCGACCGCCGCGGAAGACAGCCACGCCGAGGCAGGAGAGCTCGGATGACACAAGCACCGTCTCCAGTGATTGAAGTGGCGGGGATATGCGGGAGTATCCGCAAGGGAAGCTTGACGCGAATGGCTTTGCAGGTGGCCCTTGCAGGGGCCAAAGAGGCCGGCGCCGCGATTCACCTGATCGACTTGCGGGCGTATGAGCTGGTCTTTTGTGATGGCAAGGAGGATGAAAGCGTCTATCCCAAAGACGTTTTCAAGCTGCGTGAGGATGTCAGGGCCGCCCAGGGAATCATTCTTGCCACGCCGGAATACCACGGCGGCTACAGCGGCGTGCTCAAGAACGCCCTCGACCTCATGGGATTCGATGAGCTCGAGGGGAAGATGCTGGGGTTGGTGGGCGTCTCCGGCGGCGGGATGGGGGCGTTTGGCGCGATCAGTAGTTTGCGTGCCGTCGGTCGCGCACTGCACGCCTGGGTGATCCCCGAACAAGTCTCGATTCCGCGGGCGTGGCAGGAATTCGATGACTCAGGGACCCTCAAAAACAGCGACCTGGAGAAACGGCTGAAGGAAGTGGGACGGCAGGTGGCTCGTTTTGCTTATCTGCATACCTCGCAAGAGGCACAGGAATTTCTCAGCGCGTGGGAAGGGGCTCCCGTGAACCCCGGGGGTGGCTAGCCTTGGGATTCGATCGCCCGAAGAAATGACCCGGCGCGCCGTCACCGCCTACAAAAAAATGGCCACGCAGGAGACGTAACTCCGGATCCCCAAATCCTTGGAATTTTCGCAGCGAATTTCTCCGGGGTTTGGAAGGAAGGTGGACGGGACCGGAAGCAACCCAGGCCTTGTCGCGCATGACAGAGAACGCTGCCGAGCGGGTGCGCGAGGATGCTGCTGCGGTCTACCGCTCGGAGTCGCGCCGCATCTTCGCCACCCTCATCCGTCTGCTCGGCGACTTCGACCTCGCCGAGGATGCGTTGCACGATGCCTTCAAGGCCGCGCTGGAGAAATGGCCGAAGGAAGGGGTGCCGGCCAATCCCCGCGCCTGGCTCGTCTCGACGGGCCGCTTCAAGGCCATCGACGCGCTGCGCCGGCGCGCCCGGTTCGATGCCTCGCAGGCAGCGATTGCCGAACGACTGGCGGTCGAGGGCCGTGCCACCGAGACGCCGGACGATGCGGGTGTCGAGGACGACCGGCTGCGGCTAATCTTCACTTGTTGCCATCCCGCCCTTGCGCCGCACGCCCGGGTTGCGCTGACGCTGCGCGAAGTCTGCGGTCTCACCACCGAGGAGATTGCCCGCGCCTTCCTCGCCGCTCCGTCCACGCTGGCGCAACGCATCGTGCGCGCCAAGGCGAAGATCCGCGACGCGCGCATCCCGTATCAGGTGCCGTCACCGGCCGACCTGCCGGACCGGTTGGACACCGTGCTGCACGTGATCTACCTGGTGTTCAACGAGGGGTACTCCGCCTCATCGGGTGCGTCCCTGACACGGCCCGACCTCTCGGGAGAGGCGATTCGCCTCGGGCGTCTGCTCGGGGAATTGCTGCCCGAGCCGGAGGTGGTCGGGCTCCTCGCCCTCATGTTGCTGCAGGAATCGCGGCGTGCCGCGCGCACCTCGCCGCAGGGCGACCTGGTCCTGCTGGAGGAACAGAATCGCTCGCTCTGGAACCGGGATCAGATCGCGGAAGGGAAGGCGCTGCTGGAGCGGGCGCTGGCGTCGCGCCGGTTCGGGCCGTTCACGCTCCAGGCGGCGATTGCGGAGGCACACGCCGGAGCGCCCAACGCCGCCGCGACGGATTGGCACCGGATTGTCGGCATCTACGACGTGCTGGCGCTGGCGGAGCCGTCGCCCGTTGTCGAGTTGAATCGCGCCGTGGCGGTGGCGATGCGTGACGGACCCCAGGCCGGGCTTGCCCTCATCGACGCCCTTCTGGAGCGCGGCGAGTTGGGGAACTATCACCTGGCCCATGCGGCACGGGCGGACCTGTGCCGGCGGCTGGGCAAGAATGCAGAAGCCTGCGCATCCTACGAACGAGCGCTGGCCCTCACCCGGCAGGAGCCGGAGCGGCGGTTTCTCGAGCGGCGTCTGGCCGAGCTGCAAATTTGATCGGCCCCTTGTCGATTTGCCGCCCCCGCGAACGACTATAGGGTAAGAACAGCCGTTCCGTCCGGTAGGGCGGGGATCAAACTCGCCCGCGACCATCGGTCGGCCCGGCTCCGAGACCGAACCCACAAGGAGGTACGACCATGCGGTTCATGATTATTGTCAAGGCCACCCACGACTCAGAAGCCGGCGTCATGCCGGAGGAGAAGCTCATTGCCGAGATGGCGCAATACCACGAGGAGCTGGCGCAAGCCGGCGTGCTGCTCGATGCCTCGGGGCTCCAGCCGAGCTCCAAGGGTTGGCGCATCCAGCACCGCGGGGCGCAGCGCACATTCATCGATGGCCCCTTCGCCGAGACCAAGGATCTCATCGCCGGCTACACCCTCATTCAGGTGGCGTCGCGGGAAGAGGCGATCGAATGGACAAAACGGTTTCCCAACCCGGCCGTCGATGGCAAGCAGGGCGAGATCGAAGTGCGGCCGCTGTTCGAGCTGGAAGACTTCGCCCCCAGCGAGGCGATCGAACGCTTTCGCGAGATGGGGGTTGGGCAGGAGAAGTAAGCCTCGTAACACCGTATTTTGGAGAACATCATGAAATACATCTGCCTGGGATACATGGAAGAAAATAAGTGGGACTCGCTGTCGGAAAGCGAACAGAACGCGATGATGGAAGAATGCTTCGCCTACGACGACGAGCTGCGGAAGAACGGTCACTTTGTCGGCGGAGAAGCGCTCCAAAGCGCGCGGAACGCCGTCACATTGCGGTTCAAGAATGGCAAGGTCTCCGTGACCGACGGCCCTTACGCCGAAACCAAGGAACAGCTCGGCGGGATCTTGTTGCTCGAGGCCAAGGACTTGAACCACGCCATCCAGTTGATGGCCAAACACCCGGGGGTGCGCCTGGGAGGTCCCTTCGAGATCCGGCCGGCCGCGGAGGAGATCAACGAGTTGATCGCCGCGCGGAGCCGCTCCGCGAAGCAGTGAGCGGCTGGCTCGACAAGACGAGGAAAGTAAGAACGCCATGCAATTTTGCTGATGTGCTGCTTCGCCGAGGAACAGTGGGCGACGATTCCCACCGGCGGTGCCATCGAGGTGCGCCCCATCGAGGACCTCGTCCAGCCGTAACCGCGGCGCTTGGCACTTGACACCGGCGAAGAGCGGACTAATGTCGAGTTATTCGATGAGAATTTCCCTGTTTCCTCTGATACAGGAGGACCCACCATGAAGATCACCCTGGAAATGCCGGGTGTTACCGAGTGTCGGGTCAGCGAATGCGCGTACAACGCAAAGAACACCTGCCACGCCCGGGCCATCACCATCGGAGACGGGAGCAATCCCGGTTGTGACACCTTCCTCGGCGGCCTCGGCCATGTCAAGGAGACCCACCGCATGGCCGGCGTCGGCGCGTGCAAGGTCACGGCCTGCAGGTACAACGACGACTTGGAGTGCATGGCCAGCGACATCCACGTGGGCTACGCCGGTGGCGTCGTCAACTGCCTGAGCTTTACCGCCCGGTAGGCCATAGCATCCCGCGCCGGGACCACCGCTGCATCCGGTGGCGGGGAGGGGGTGTGGGAGGAGCGGAGAAATGAAGCTCTGCCCGCGGTGCGACACGGGCGGCCAGGTGCTGCTGACCGGCGAGTATCAGGCCACGTCCCCCTCAGATCCGCACGAAGTATGGCAGGGCCGCTAGCACCAGACCGATCAGGACGAGCAGGATCGTGTTCGACACCAGGTACGGAAAGATCATCAGCCCCAGCCCGCACGCCAGAGGCACCCCCCGCCGCTGGCGTTTTCCGTACACGAAGTAGCCGAGGCCGATCGATCCGAAGAGCAACCCACAGAGAATCGTCCCCTCACTGTTCACGAGAGACCTCCTCCGCGACCCGCCTTCGGCTTCGCGCCGCCGCTCTGGCGGCCGGAGCCGAACGATGACGTCTAGCCCACATTTCTCACCATGAATCTGCTACGCCCGCGCAACCGCCCTGCCTGCCGGCAGGCAGGCCGCATCTCCTGGCCCACCTCGTCCGTGGTAGGAGCCGATTCTATCGGCGACCCAATGTGGCAGGTCGCCGAAGGGATTCGGCTCCTACCGCGGGCCGACCAGGATCTACGACCATTTGCGCGGTCTCGCGACGATCCGTGGTGAGAAATGCGGGCTAGAAGTCCTCCCACTCGTCGTCGCCGGCCCCGGTGGCGACCACCGGCGCCGGCTTGCGGGGAGTGACGGCGGGTTTCTTGCCGCGCTCCGGAGAGGTCGGCGCCGCACGGGGCGGGGGCGGCGCTGTACGAGCATCGGTCAATTTGAAGCGCGCTACCTGGGTCTCCATGTCGCGCGCGCGCTCCGCCAGGGAGTCGGCACTGGCCGCGACCTGCTCCACCAGGGCGGCATTCTGCTGGGTTATGACGTTCATCTGCGCGATGGCGTCGTTCACGGAACCGATCCCGGCCGACTGCTCCTGGCTCGCTCCAGTGATGGCCTCTACGAAGGTGCTGACCTCGCCGACCGACTCGAGGATCTTCTGCAGACTCTCGCCCGAGGCATCGACCAGCCTGGTGCCTGCGGCAACTTTCTCGACGGAGTCCTGGATCAACGTCTTGATCTCCTGCGCCGCGTGGGCCGAGCGCCGGGCGAGATTCCGGACTTCCGCTGCCACCACTGCGAAGCCGCGACCCTGCTCACCGGCCCGCGCCGCCTCGACCGCGGCATTGAGCGACAGCAGATTGGTCTGGAAGGCAATCTCGTCGATCACGTCGATGATGTCGCTGATCCGGCTCGACGCCTCGCTGGAGGCACCCATGGCCTGCACGGCCTGACCGACAACCTTGCTGCCCTCTCCCGCGACCTTGCGGGCACCTCGGGAAAGCTCATTTGCCTGGGCGGCCTGCTCCGCGCTGGCCTTGGTGGTCGCCGCCATTTCCTCCATCGCCGCGGCGGTCTGCTCCAGGGAGGCGGCCTGCGCCTCCGTGCGCGCGGCGAGGTCCATGTTGCCGGTGGAGATCTCCGTGCTGGCGAGCATCACCTGCTGTGCGGAGTCGTGGAGGGCGGTGATCGCCTGGGCACAGTTCTCCACGGCGTCGTTCACCGCCTGCTTGATGGTGACGTGATCGCCCCGATACTCGCCCAGCATACGCACCGTCAGGTCACCCTCCGCCATGCGCTTCAGGACCTGGACCGCTTCGTGGATCGGTTCGATGACGGCATCGAGGGTATCGTTCATGCCCTGCACGAGCTGCCGGTAGCTGCCCGCGAAATGGCTCGGATCACCGCGCTTGGCGAGTTGTCCCTGCTTTGCCCAGTCCACCTGCCGCTGGGTCTCGGACACCAGCCGGCCCACCGTCTCGTGGAGGCCGTGGAAGGCGTTGCCCAGGACATCCTGGTCGCCACGGGGCGCCACCGCCACGCTCAGGTCGCCTTCGCGCAGGGCATTGGCGGCGTCGGCCAGGCGCTGAATGTATCCCACAAGCTCGCGGAAGGCACCGGCGAGGACCCCGAGCTCGTCCCGTGACTGATGGGCGACATCTACGTGGACATCCCCACTGGCGATGCGGCCGGCGGCATCGGCCATTCTGGCCAGGGGATGGGTGATGCCGCGAATGATCCACCCCACCACCAGGATCATGGCCGCAAGAATGGCAAGACTCATCCCCAAGCTACGCCAGTGCCCTGCGGCCAGTTGCGCCATGTCTTGCTCGGTCCATCGCTCCACACCCATGTAGCCGAGCGGCTGCCCCTCGGCGACCTCCGTGTGGCATTGCAGACACTCGCTATCGGCAGGAATGGTGGACAGGATCTTCACGAATGGCTTGCCGTCCGCGGTGCTGTCCATCTCGTAGAGCTGTCCCTGGTTGGCGGCGACCGTCTTGATGACGCCGGGGTTCTCGCCCCTGCCTGTCATGCCCGTGTCCGAGGCGTTCCGGACGGTTCCCTGCGCGTCCAATACGTAGACCCGTTTGATGATCTCCATCTTGCCCGCGGTATCGAGGGTCTTCTGCAGCCCGTCCATGTCGGCCTGCACCATGGCGTTGGTCAGCGTCGATTTCAAAAGCACGTTCAGGTTCTTGGCTTCGGTCTCGAGCCTGCCGCGGGCGGTCCGCTCCCGGTCCGTCCAGTCGAGATAGACGGCGACCCCTTGGACCGCGATCAGGACCAGGGCCATCGTGGCGATCGTCTTTACCGAGAGGCTACGGAGTCGTTGCGGCATCTCTTCTCTACCTGGCTAGACCATCGGTTCATCGCTGTCCTGCAGACTCACGCCCCCCGACCTCCCGCACCGCGGAAAACAGGTGAAACCTTGGCAGCAGAGGAGGGACAGGGGGCACATGCTTGGGTCGCGTAACGGTGTGGGGGGGGCTCCGCAAAGGACGCGACGCCGCGGCGTCGAAGAGCCGCGACTCTGTTTGGCTTAAAACGGATAAACCCCGCACAAACTTGAGTCCGGCAACAAGTTGTGCCGATCCGAGGCCCGCCGCTGCTGGCGCCTGCCGGCGCTCGGCCGTGACGCCCTGCTTCTCGCGGAACGCATGGCGGGAATGCGGACGACCACAGTCCACCCGCGGTCGTGCGCGTGACTCCCCCTGCCCTGCGCGATCCTCCGGCATGCTCCACGGTCATGGCCCGAGCCCTCGGGGTTCGCCGCGGGCTGGCCGCGGCCCCGACCGACGCCGGCCGACCTCGACTGCTAGCCCGTCGCTGGGCAGGCTGGGGTCACGGCACGCGATCGGCCGCCGCAGCGCGGTCCGCTACTCCCTTCGGGGGCTGGCCTTCCTCGGGCCGCGCCGATAACGCCGCCAGGGTCTGTGCCGCGACCTCCGCGTGCTGGACGTGAAAACGAGGGTTCAGACTCAACGCGTGGTAGAGGTAGTTCTGGGCCGCAGGGCGGTCCCCAAGCTGCGCATAGATCATCCCCGCGTGGAAGAGGATGTTGGCATCCGGCGTCTTCCACTTCAGGGCTTCGCGAATGATCTTCCGGGCCTCGTCATAACGGCCGTTTTGGTAGTAGCACCAGGCCAGGGTGTCGGCGACGAACACGTTGGGGGATTCGCCGTAGGCCGCCTCGGCCTCGCGGAGGGCGTCGTCGAGATGGCGCTCGTGGTCCGCATAGAAGCGCGCCAGGCGGGCACCGCCGTGGGGGTGAGAGTGGGCCCGCGAACCGCCCTGGCCGTGACCGGAGGCGTGGGCCGTAAGAGTGGTCACGACGCGGGCGTAGCACCGCTCCGCCGCGTCGCGCTGCCCCGTAAGGGTATAGAGGTCACCCAGAGCGACGAGGGCATCGGGGTTGGCGGTCACCGCGATGGCCCGCTGGTAACGGTCGATCGCCGCGGGGTAGTCCTCGCGGGCAGCCTTGATCTGACCCATGGCGA
Source organism: bacterium (assembly GCA_036393335.1). Classification (GTDB taxonomy): domain Bacteria; phylum CG2-30-53-67; class CG2-30-53-67; order CG2-30-70-394; family CG2-30-70-394; genus DASWHD01. Next base: position 412 of record DASWHD010000080.1, on the reverse strand, counting down.
CGAGGGCATAGTAATTGTCGGGGGTCAGGCGGAGGGCCGCCTTCGCCTGGCGCTCGGCGAGCAGCAGCGCGCCGCCGTGGAACAGCATGCACGCCAGCTCCGCCCGGCACCACGCGGTGTTCTCCGCGTACGGCCCCCCGGCATCGATGGCCTTCTGCATCAGCCGGCGGGCCCGGAGCGCGTCCCCCGTCACCCACAGGAGATGGGCCGCCCGGCTGTAGGAGGAGAGATCGGGACGGAGGTCCATGGCCTTCTGGTAATGCGCGAAGGCCTCGTCATACGCCCCCAGCTCGACCGCGGCGTCGCCGAGGAGGCCGTAGGCGTCCGCCAAGTCCGGGTCGCTGGCGAGGGCCTTCTCGGCCCAGCTCCGCCCGGTGTCGAAGTCGTGCTCGGTGTTGTGCACCCACGCCAG
>DASWHD010000079.1:0-4238 GCA_036393335.1 bacterium | reverse complement strand
CGCCGCGGGCAACTTCGCGGCGCACACCTCGGTCCTCTACCGGGTGGCCGACGACGCGACCCTCGCCCAACGGTTCGACAGCAACGCCGCCGCCGTGGCGGACCGGCTGCGCACCGCACGGGGCAAGCTGCTCGCGGCCCGTGACCGGCGCGAGCGTCCCCTGCGCGACGACCAGGTGCTCACCGCCTGGAACGGTCTGATGATCGGCGCCCTGGCCCAGGCGGCCCAGGTCCTCGACGAGCCGCGCTACCGCCAGGCGGCGGTGAAGGCGGCGGAGTTCATCTTCGCCCACCTGCGCCACGACGGCCGCCTGCTGCGCCGCTGGGCCGCGGGCGAGGCGGCGATCCCCGCCGTCCTGACCGACTACGCCTTTCTCGTGCAGGGCCTGCTGGACCTCTACGAGGCGACCTTCGACCTGCGCTGGCTCACCACCGCCCGCGACCTGGGCCGGGAGATGGTGCGCCGCTTCGCCGATCTCGCCGGCGGCTTCTTCGCCACCGACGGCGGCGACGCGACCCTGCTGCTACGCCCCAAGGAGGGCTACGACGGTGACCTCCCGAGCGGCAACGCCGTGGCCTGTCTCGACCTCCTGCGCCTCGCCGAGTACTTCGCCGACGATCGGCTGCGAGGCCTCGCCGAGCAGACCCTGCGCGCCTTCGCGGCCCCCCTCACCCAGACGCCGCGCGCGGCACCGCACCTCCTCCAGGCCCTCGACTTCCACCTCAATGGCTCACAGGAGGTGGTGATCGCCGGCCCGATTACCGACCCGCGTACCCGCTCGCTGTTGGCGACCGCTCGCCGGACCTTCGTTCCGGCGCGGGTGGTCGCCCTCACCTCCGGCACGGACGCCATCGCCCAGACCATCCCGTGGGCCGCGGAGCGCGTCGCCATCGACGGCAAGCCCACCGCCTACGTGTGCGAGAACTTCATGTGCCTGCTGCCGGCCTGGGACGACGACACCCTCCGGCGGCAGCTCCAACCGCGCCGGCGCAGCGCACCGTGAACCCCGACCGCGGAGGCCACACGGCAGGCCGTGGCGGTGCGGCGATCGGCAATCCCCCCTAAGGACTGCAGGAAAGGGCAGGAAACCTTGAAGCTCTGGCCCCCCAAAACCCCTTCGCTCATCCACCCCTTCCTGCCTTCCTGAACTTCCTGCTTTCCTTAGCCCGCATTTCTCACCAGGGACCGTGGCCACGGACGTGCCGGATCAGCGCCGCGCCAGGAGGTAGGTCACCTCCCGCCCGGCACGGCGCCGCTGCCGCTGGAGGTCGTGGAAGCCCGCGCGGCGCAACAGCGCCTCGATCGCCGCGATCTCCACCTCACCATAGCCCGGCGCGGCGAAGCGGCGCGGAGTGGGATGGTGCATCCTCAGGCAGAGCAGCAGCAGCCCCCCGGGCGCCATCACCCGGCGCACCTCCTGCAAGTTCTCCTCCGGTGCCGGCCAGTGGTGAAAGGTATTCACCTCGAACACCTTGGTGTAGCAGCCCGTCTCGTACGGCAGCGCCGCCACGCTCGCCTGGCGCAACTCGACCCGGGCACGGGCGATCATCCGGCGGTTGCGCCGCGCCGCCTGGCGGAGCATGACCGGCGAGTGGTCGACCCCCGCCACGTAGCCGCTGGTGAGGCGCTCAGCGATCAGCTCGAGGGCCTGTCCGGGGCCGAAGCCGATCTCCAGCACCGCGTCGTCGGGCTGCACGTCGAGCAGCTCCACGGCGACCCGGTTCATGGCCGCGTTCTTCACCGCCATGAGCTGCCCCACCAGCCAGCCGGCCATCCCGGCCGGCCGGCCGAACTGCCGGCCCATGGGAGATTCCTTGCAGACCGTCGTCACCACAGACGGCGGTGCCTCTGGGGGCGGTTGGGTGTTCACACCGACTCTCGATCCTGGCGGTATCCGTGGCGACCCGCGCCACGCCGTCCCGGCCAAGATAGCCGACGATCCGCCTTGCGCGCGACGCGGTCGACGTCGGCGGACCCGCTACTTGCGGTCACTCGTACGCCAGAAGGGCGAGGAGCTTACCTCCTCCTTGCCCGTGACCACACCACGATGGCGGAGGGCGAAGTCGGCCGGCTGCGTGGCGTGGCTGAGCGCCTCCTCGAAGGTCACCTTGCCTCCCTCGAAGAGGGCCGCGAGGGATTGATCGAAGGTCTGCATGCGGTACGGCGTCTGACCGTGGGCGATCGCCTCGCGGATCTCCAGCAGCCGATCCGGCGCGGTGATCAGCTCGCGGATCCGGTCCGTGGCCATCAGCACCTCGACCGCCGGCACCCGGCCCGTGCCATCGGCCCGTGCCACCAGGCGCTGGCTGATCACCGCCCGCAAGGCCGCGGCGAGCTGTACGCGTGCGGCGTTCTGGCGCTCCTGGGGGTAGGTCATGATGACGCGGTGCACGGTCTCCACCGCGTCCTTGGTGTGGAGGGTCGACAGCACGAGGTGGCCGGTCTCCGCCGCGATGAGCGCGGTGTTGATGGTCTGCTGGTCGCGGATCTCACCGATCACCACGACGTTCGGGTCCTGGCGCAGGGCCTCCACCAGCGCGCGACCGTAATCCACGGCGTCGATGCCGATCTCCCGCTGGGTGATGTGGCACTGCACGTCGCGGTGGAGGAACTCCACCGGGTCCTCGATGGTGGCGATGGTGCGGACCTGGTGGCGGTTGATCTCGTCGACCATCGCCGCCACGGTGGTCGACTTGCCGCTGCCGGTGGCGCCAGTGATCAGGAGGAGGCCGGCGCGCTCCCGGCACAGGTCGGCCACCACCGGCGGCAGGCCGAGGGTGGCCAGCGGTGGCACCACCTGCCGGATGTGGCGGAAGACGAAGGCCGGGGTACCGGCCTGGCGGAAGGCGACGACGCGAAAGCGCTCGCCGTCGGGGAGCTGGTACGCCAGGTCCACGGCCAGGCCCTGCTCGAAGGTGTCGCGCTGCCCGGGGGACAGGAGCCCCGCCAGCCATGTGCGGGCCAGCTCTTCGCTCACCTGGGGGCCCGGCAACCTCTCCAGCCGCCCGTCCAGACGCAAGGCCGGGGCGTTGCCCACCTTCACGTGGAGGTCCGACGCACCGCGCTGGGCGGCCCCTTGCAGGAGATCACTGAGGGTCTTCATTGGCCTCGCCTCCCGCCGTACCCGCGCCGGGCCAGCGTGCCGGCTAGGCCGGCGTCGTTACCGGCTCCGGCGCCGCCAATCCCAGGAGCTCCATGGCCTCCGCCTCCACGGCACGGCCCACGTCCGGGTTGTCGATCAGGAATTGCCGCGCGTTGTCCCGGCCCTGGCCGATCTTGTTGTCCTGGTAGGAATACCATGTGCCGGCCTTCTTGATGACCCCATGCTCCACCGCGGTATCGATCACCTCACCCCAGTGGTTGATACCCTGGTTGTAGAGGATCTGGAACTCCGCCACCCGGAAGGGGGGCGCCAGCTTGTTCTTCACCACCTTCACCCGGGTCTCGTTGCCGATCACCTGCTCGCCCTGTTTGATCGCGCCGATGCGCCGGATGTCGAGGCGCACCGAGGAGTAGAACTTGAGGGCGTTGCCGCCGGTGGTGGTCTCGGGGTTACCGAACATCACCCCGATCTTCATGCGGATCTGGTTGATGAAGATCACCGCGGTGCCGGTCTTGCCGATCACGCCGGTAAGTTTCCGCAGGGCCTGGCTCATGAGGCGTGCCTGGAGGCCCACATGGGAGTCCCCCATGTCGCCGTCGATCTCCGCCTTCGGCACCAGGGCCGCCACCGAGTCGATGACGATCAGGTCGATCGCCGAGGTGCGCACCAGGGTATCGACGATCTCCAGGGCCTGCTCGCCGGTGTCGGGCTGCGAGACCAATAGCTCCTCGACCCGCACCCCGAGACGCTCGGCGTAGCTCACGTCCAGGGCGTGCTCGGCATCGATGAAGGCGCAGGTGCCTCCCAGGTGCTGGGCCTCGGCGATGACGTGCAGGGCGAGGGTAGTCTTGCCGGACGACTCGGGGCCGTAGATCTCCGTGACCCGGCCGCGCGGCAGGCCGCCGATGCCCAGGGCCGAGTCGAGGAGCAGGGAGCCGGTGGAGATCGCCGGGACCGGCTGGCGGGCGCTCTGGTCTCCCAGGCGCATGATTGCGCCCTTGCCAAATTGCCGCTCGATCTGTACCAGGGCCGCCTCCAGGGCGCGCCCCTTGGACTCGTCCGCCATGGTGTCACTCCGCAGAAATGAGTATGGGCGCGACTCTACCACTCCCCACGGGGGCCGGGAAGCGACCGG
>DASWHD010000078.1:0-13326 GCA_036393335.1 bacterium | reverse complement strand
CAACCAGATCGCCGTTGGCCACGTGAAGGTGGGCGGCTTCGCAACCGTGTCGGTGCAGTCGATGACCACCACCGACACCCGCGACGTACCGGCCACGGTGCAGCAGGTCCGGCGTCTGGAAGAGGCCGGGTGCGAGATCGTCCGGCTCGCCGTCCTCGACGAGGAGGCCGCGGCGGCGTTCCGCCAGATCAAGGCGCTGGTCGGTGCGCCCCTGGTGGCCGACATCCACTTCTCCCACAAACTGGCCCTCGCCGCCCTGGCGGCGGGCGCGGACTGCATCCGCATCAACCCGGGCAACATCGGCGCCCGCTGGAAGGTGGAGGAGGTGACCCGCGCCTGCGCCGAGCGGGGCGTGCCGATCCGCATCGGGGTGAACGGTGGGTCGCTCGACAAGGAGCTGCTGGAGAGGCACGGCTCGGCCACCGCCGAGGCGATGGTGGAGAGTGGCCTGCGCCACATCCGCATCCTTGAGGACGTGGGCTTCGACCAGATCAAAATCTCGCTCAAGGCGTCGGACGTGGCGCGCACCGTCGCCGCCTATCGCCTGATCGCGGACCAGATCCCCTACCCCCTCCACCTCGGCGTCACCGAGGCAGGGCCGGCCTCCACCGGCGCCATCAAGTCGGCGGTGGCCCTCGGCTCCCTGCTGCTGGACGGCATCGGCGACACCCTCCGCATCTCTCTGGCCGCCGATCCGACGGAGGAGGTGAAGGTCGCTTACGAGATCCTCAAGGCGTGCGGCCTGCGCCAGAAGGGAGTGAACCTGATCGCCTGCCCCTCCTGCGGCCGTGCCGAGATCGACCTCATCGGCCTCACCCGCGACGTGGAGCAACGCCTCGCCGGCCTCAAGGCCAACGTCTCGGTGGCGGTGATGGGGTGCGTGGTCAACGGTCCGGGCGAGGCGACGGATGCCGACTACGGCATCGCCGGGGGCCGCGGCTTCGGCCTGATCTTCAAAAACGGCGAGGTGGTGCAGCGGGTCGCGGAGGATGGCCTGGTGGATGCCCTGCTCGCCGTCATCCAGGCGGACTATCCGGAGTGATCCCACCGTGCGGTGCGGCGCCGCCTTCGTAAGGCGGATGCCCGGAGGGCGATCCGCCGATGCCCGCAGGGCGATCCACCTCGCTGCGGTGGCCTTGTCCGGCGGAACCGCCTGCGGCGTTCCGCCCTACGCCCCAATGCGGGAGGCGGACGTGCCGTTCCTACGGGGTGTGGATGCGACCAACCAAGTCACCCTGACAGAGGAGGGGCTGGCGGCGCAGGCCGGTGAGTAGGCCGGCGACCGGCGTGCGAATCTCGCCGTGGATGTGGCCTTCGAACCCGTGGTAGACGTAGCCGATGATGTCCCCCGCCTGGAGCCAGCGGCCGGGCTCCAGGTTGGACACGAAGATCCCGGCGTAGTCGGAGACCAGTCGCACCGCCTGCTCCGTACCAAAGTAGTAGCTGTCCTCGTCCTCCTCGGACAGCTCCACGCCTTCCAGGGTCCCCGTGCGGCGCAGAAAGGCGACCAGGGAGCGAAACAGACGCTCGCAGTACGGCAGGTGCAGGCTCCCTGCACGGCCCGCCTGGATGACGAAGTTCTCGCCTCCCAGCTTCTGCCAGGCGTGGCCGATGGTGACGGTGAAGAGCGAGGTGGATGGCCGTTCGACCACCGCCGGCAGGCCGAACAGGAAGGCCGTCGAGCGCTCCCGGGGACCAGGCTCGTAGAGACGTACCTGCGGGCACTCCTCGAAGTCGCGGTTGGAGCTGTGCAGGTCGATGCGATACCGGGCGTCCCGGGTGACTTGCAGGACCGCGTGGGCGATGCGCTGGCTGGTCTCACCGCCGTCGTATCCCGGGAACATGCGGTTGATGTCGGTCTTGTCGAACGGCCAGGTGCGACTGCGGGTGTTCAGTCCCAGGACGTTGACCGCTGGGATGATCACGATCCGCCCGAGGAGCTTCTGTGTCGGGCGCTGGCCCAGGTCGACGCCGCCGAGGAAGTTGGCCAGGCGCGAGAGGACGAAGACGCCGTTAATCTCGTCGCCGTGCAGCCCTGCGACCAGCGCCACCTTTGGCGGCTGGTCCGGGTCGCCGAGATCGTGGTACGGGATCTCGAAGTCACGGCGCATCGGCGCCGTCATGCGGAGCAGGGCCGAGGTAGCCATCATGCGGTTCCGCGCGGCACCGTGTCGGTGGCGACGATGCGTGCCATCAATGACCCCTCGTAGACCAGGGGATATTCGCGCAGGGTGAACAGGACGCCGTCCACCGGCGAGCGGATTTGGGACAGGGTCTCCCCGTCGTGGGCGGAGACGATACTGCCCAGGACCTGGCCCGCGTAGACCGCACGCCAGTGCTCCACCCCCGGGACAAACAGTCCCGAGGTCTCCGCATTCAGGTAATGAACGTTGGTGTCGTCCGCCAGCAGGGGGATGTGGTCCGGCCGCGGGATGACGACCGAGCGGTCCAGCACCCCGAGCTCCTGCCAGAGGCCGAGGATGCCGACGATGAGCTGCTCCGTGAAGCTCGGCGTCAGGCGCATCCCCACCCCCATCTCCACCACCAGACACGGGATGCCACGGGCGTTCAGGCTGTGGGCGAGGGTGGTCTCCAGCACCGTCACCGCCCCGTGTACCCAGATCACGTCGAGATTCATGTTGCGCGCCAGGGGCACTAACCGTTCCGCGAAGTCTTGGTTAATGCGCACCTGGGGGATCTCCCGCAGGTAGATGTTGCTGGCGTGAATGTCGATGACCATGCCCGTCCCCTCGAGGTAGGCCATGGCGGCGGCGGCGATCCGTTGCGGGAGGATACCGGTGTCGTCTCCCGGGAAGGTGCGGTTGAGGTCGACGTCGAAGATCGGTACCCAGCGCTGCAGGGTGTCGAGCCCGAGGGGGTTGAGCCCGGGGTAGAGCTCCACCGTCCCCAGCAGGGCCTCCGGCCGCGTTCGACACAGCTCGGTCAGCCAGCGTGCCAGACGGTGGCAGGCGTAGAGCCCCTCGACCTCGTCGCCGTGGATGCCGGAGACGATGGCGACCCGCGGGCCACCGCTGCCAAAGGTGGTGCGGCCCACGGCGAGCTGCTCACAGTAGGGCAGGTCGAGGGTGAGGATCTCCTCCCGATGGGCGATCTGCATGGGGGCGGTGGTGGGTGCCATGGGTCGAGCCAGGAGCTGGGGGATAGGAGTCAGGGTTCAGGGGGTAGAAGTCAGGGGTGGTCCGGCCCTTGGGTCCGGAATGATTATTGAACACGCCTGCTCATGAAAATGATCACTGGCCGTCGACGACAGCCATCCTTTGCTCCTCCCCATCCCCGATCCCTGACCCCTAACCCCTATCCCCTACTGTTGGGGTACCACGCGAAGGTGGACCTCGGGGTGCTCTCCCTGATGGTCGCCCTTGAAGCTGCCGCGCACGGGTGCGGCGTCCTGATAGTCACGCCCGACCGCGACGACCACGAAGGAGTCGTTCGCCAGCACCCCGTGGGTCGGATCGAAGCCGCGCCAGCCGGCACCCGGGACCAGCACCTCCGCCCAGGCATGGGTCGCCAATGGCACCCCCTCCTCGAAGTAGCCTGGATCCAGGTAACCCATGGCGTATCTTGCCGGGAATCCCCATGAGCGCACCACCGTGATCATCAGGTGGGCGAAGTCCTGGCACACCCCGGCCTGTTGGCGAAGTACGTCGTCCAGTGAGGAGTGGACGTGGGTCACATCGGGGTCGTACTCGAAGCGACTGGCGATCCATTCCATGACCGCGATCAATGAGTCCTGTAACGGGGCCGCCGGGTGGTAGGCGGGCAGGTCGAGACCGGCGGCCAGTTCGGCGAGCTGGGCGGGCCTCGGGCTCGCCCCAGAGCGGTGTAGGACATAGGCCCAGAGCCGTGGCTGGGCCCGCAGGGCGTCGGCCAGCCACTGGCGTTCGCGTTCCGGGGTCAGTAGCTCGAAGCCGAATGGATTGGACAGCAGGGTCTCCACGTCGGCCCGCAGGTGGACCGTGAGGTGATCGTGGGGGCGCAGGAGGCTGAAGAAGCGGACGTCATTGCCGAAGGCGTCGAGGTAACGGTGGAGCTCGGCCTCCGGATCCACCGTGATCTCCAGCGAGTGGATGCGCTGCGCGCTGTTTTCCGGGGGTGCCAGGCGCAACTCGCACTGGTGCTCCCAGGCCGAGCCCGGAAAGGTGATGGCGATCGAGTGGTCGATCAGGTATCGCAAATCTCCACCCCCAGAAAGGCCTCGAAATAGTCGTGGGCGATCGCGTCGTGCAAGGCCGCGATCCGCTCCAGGTACTGCTCGAGGAACTCGTGCAGGCCGATCTGCAACACCACTTGCTCCGCGGAGAAGTCGAGCAACATCTCCTGGACCGCCATCATCGCGTCACGGACCTGGCAATCGCCCGGACGACAGCCGATGGTCTGCAAGGAGTCGCACATGCGATCCGACGCGAACCGCAGGGAGCGCGGGAAGGTCTCCTCGCCGATCACGAACTCGGCGATGGCGATGGGCTGCAGTCCGCTGTGATAGAGGCGACGATATGCCTCCAGGGCAGACAGGGTCTCCAGGAGCACCTTCCACTGGTAGTAATCGAGGGGCGTCCCCACCAGCGAGAGATCCGGCAACAGGGTGTGGTACTTCCCGTCGAGGATGCGCGCCGTCATGTCGGAGCGTTCCAGGAGGGTCCCCAGGAGGTAGAAGGAGAAGGGCTCGCCGCGCATCATCGTGCCCGCGGCGACCCCGTGAAAGCGCGCCACCTCGTGGCCGACGAACACGAAGAAATCGAGGGCCTTGATGATCGCCAAGGGGCGGTCGAGATAGGCGTCGATGCGCAGCCAGAAGTCGTTGATGGTCTCCCACATCTCCTTAGAAAGGCGGTCGCGCACCACGCGCGCATTCTCTCGGGCGAGACGTAGACTGGAGCGAATGGCGCTGGGGTTGGAGCGCTCCTGGGTCATGAACCGGATCGCACTTTCGGCAGTGACGGCGCGCCCCTCCGCCCCCTCATGAAAAAGCTCCTCGGTGCCAGTGATCGCGAGGAGCGGACGCCACTGTACCGCCGCGCCGTGGGTCTCTTCGTCTTCCAGCATGTTGAGGAGGTTGATGTTCAGCAGGCGCGCGGTGTTGCCCACCCGCTCCAGATAGCGGGACATCCAGTAGATGGAGTTGGCGAGTCGGCTCAGCATGGACTGCCCGCGACGCGGCAATCACTGCGAGCGTCTGGCACGAACCAGACACAGAGACCGCGGCGAACGTCTCCCGTGGAGACCCACCGCTCCGCTCTCCGTGACCCCGTGACAAGAAACCCAATCGTGAGCTCGGCGAGGATCACTGGTGGAGCACCCAGGTGTCCTTGCTGCCACCGCCCTGGGAGGAATTGACTACGAGGGATCCCTTGGTCAGCGCCACTCGGGTCAGTCCGCCGGGGATCACGTGAATGTCCTCGCCGTAGATGATGAACGGCCGCAGATCGATGTGGCGCGACTCCAGCTCCCCGTTGAGGTAACAGAGGTGGCGAGAGAGCTGCACCACGGGCTGGGCGATGTAGTTGCGTGGGTCTTTGAACACGGCGTCGATGAACGCCAGCCGCTCCTTGCGATTCGACGACGGCCCCATAAACAGGCCGTAACCACCGGATTCGCTCACCGGCTTGATCACCATGTCCTGAATGTGCTCCACCACGTAGTTGCGCTCCTCCGGGTTGGTGAGATGGTAGGTGGGGACGTTGCCCAGGATCGGCTCCTCGCCGAGGTAGTAACGGATGAGCTCCGGGACGTAGGGGTAGACCGCCTTGTCGTCGGCGATCCCCGTGCCCGGGGCATTGACGATGGCGACGTTCCCGGCGCGCCACGCATTGATGATGCCGGCCACCCCCAGGGCCGAATCGGAGCGACCATAGAGAGGATCGAGGAAGTCGTCGTCGATCCGCCGGTAGACCACGTCCACCCGGCGTAGGCCACGGGTCGTCTTCAGGTAGACGACACCGTCCTTGACCACCAGGTCGCGGCCCTCGGCCAGCTCCACCCCCATCTCGCGGGCCAGGAAGGTGTGCTCGAAGTAGGCCGAGTTGTAGATGCCGGGCGTGAGCACCACGACCACCGCCCGCTCCTTGCCACGCGGGGACATATAGCGCAGGGCATCGATCAGCAGCGCCGGGTAGTGCTCGACGCGCCGCACCCGGTACTTGTTGAAGAACTCCGGCAGGATGCGCCGCTCGACGATGCGATTCTCGATCAGGTAGGAGACCCCCGACGGGGTGCGCAGGTTGTCCTCCAGGACCAAGTACTCGCCCCGCTCATCGCGCACGATGTCGATCCCGGCGATGTGGGTATAGACGTTGTGGGGGGGCTCGATGTCCATCAGCTTGGGACGGAAATCCTTGCCCTGATAGATCAGCTCCACGGGCACGACACCGTCCTTGAGGACCCGCTGGCCGTTGTAGATGTCCTTCAGGAACAGGTTGAGTGCTCGGACCCTCTGTTTCAGCCCGGACTCGATGGTGTTCCACTCGGCGGCCGGGATGATCCGCGGCAACAGGTCGAACGGCCACACCCGCTCGATCCCTTCGTCGCTGTCGCGGTAGACCGTGAAGGTGACCCCCTCGGTCTGCAGGGCGAGATGGGCCTCGTGAACCTTTTCCTCCAGGTTGACCTGGCCGGTGTTCCGGATGTGCTCCCACAGGAGACGGTAGTGCTCGCGCGGGGCAAAGTCGTCCAGGTAGAACTCGTGAAAGCCGATGGCGTGCGCGGCGGCGGTCGACTGAATCGAGAACATTCTGAGAGACCTCCCTGACCCATTGTCCCGCAAATCACGTGCCACGTTCACGTGGGTGGAAGTGGTTGCCACTGCTGGGGGGTCTCACAGCGGGATCGCGGCCCCGCTCACGAAGTAGGCAAGCCTGCTCGCGTCGTGGGCGCGCTGGCCGGATTGCTGGCGCCACGCTCAGGATGTGGTCTCCGCACCGTTGCGGGCTCCCCGGCGCGCGTGACGATGCACTGAGGTGCCCAGAGGACCAGGATGCGCTATCGCTCTGGTAATCTCGCGGTCATGGCTCATCATGGCCGCACCACTTTCCGCTCGGCGGTAGAGGGGAAGGAATGACAAGGACCATGGCCACCTCATCCGCCACTCGATCGGCGACCCGACGACTCGCCGGATGGCTCGCGGCGCTGTTGATCATTGGCTCGGGCTGCGACAACTCCCCGCCAACTCCGGCCGACGCCGCCGACTCCCCAGGAGGAGACAACGTGAAACACGAGCTTGCCACCTTCGCCGGTGGCTGTTTCTGGTGCATGGAGGCGCCCTTCGAGCAACTCGACGGCGTGCTCTCCGTCGTCGCCGGCTACACCGGCGGTCACACAAAAAATCCGACCTACGAGGAGGTGAGCAACGGCGCGACCGGCCACCTGGAGGCGGTGCAGATCACCTTCGACCCGCAGAAGGTCTCCTACGCCAAGCTCGTCGACCTCTACTGGCACCTGGTCGACCCCACGGATGCCGGGGGGCAGTTCGCCGATCGCGGGGAGCAATACTACACCGCGATCTTCGTCCACGACGACGGCCAGCGGGCCGCGGCGGAAGTGTCCAAGGCACAGCTCCAGGCGTCCGGCCGGTTCGACAAGCCGATCGCGACCGCGATCCTCCCAGCCCAGGTCTTCTACCCCGCCGAGGACTACCACCAGGACTACTACAAGAAAAATCCCACGCGGTATAAGACCTACCATCACTACTCCGGTCGGGAAGCGTTCCTGGAAAAGACCTGGACCGATGCACCCGCCGCGGGCACCGACACCGTCACAGCGACCCAGCCTTATGCCAAGCCGTCCGATGCGGAGCTGCGCAAACGGCTCACGCCGGAGCAGTACCACGTCACCCAGGAGGAGGGCACGGAGCGGCCGTTCGCCAACGAGTACTGGGACAACAAGCACGAGGGGATCTACGTCGACGTGGTCTCCGGCGAGCCGCTGTTCAGCTCGACGGACAAGTTCGACTCCGGCACCGGCTGGCCAAGCTTCGTCCGCCCCCTGGACGAGGACAACGTCGTCGAGCACCAAGACCGTAAGCTCTTCATGGTGCGCACCGAGGTGCGCAGCAAGGACGGCGACTCCCATCTCGGCCACGTCTTTCCGGACGGGCCGAAGCCCACCGGTATGCGCTACTGCATCAACTCCGCCGCCCTGCGTTTTATCCCCAAGGAGGACCTGGAGAAGGAGGGCTACGGCGAGTACCGGAAGCTCTTCGAATAACGTTCCCCGGCGGCCCGCCCATGGGACACCACGGGCCGGCGCTCCTCAATCACAGAACTCACCATGGGCCTCTACGCCACCCTGTACACGACCCCCACCTGTGGGTACTGCACCCAGGCGGAGAACTACCTGAAAAAGCTCGACATCCCGGTGAAAAAGAAGGACATCACCCGCGATCCACGCGCCCTGGAGGAGTGCCAGCGCAAGTCCGGTGGGACCGCGGTCCCGGTGATCATCCTCAAGGGGAAGACGATCAAGGGATTCGATAAGGCGAAGATCGACCGGGTGCTGGGGATCGGATAGCGACATCCCCGCCTTTCCTATGACGGCGAGGCCCGCCGCAAGGGCAACGCCTCGGCATCCGATCGGCACCAGAGGCGTGGGTAGGGTATCCTGTGGGGTGGAAGGAGATCACGCCATGCTGAGGCCACGGGACTGGACGGATCGAGTCTTCGAGGTGTACGGCGACAGTGTGGAGTTGCTCGGGCACTTCACCGACCGCCTCCAACGCCTGGGACGCAAGGTGGCGGAGAATCAGAGGCCGCGGCTGGAGAGGCTGCGGGAGGAAGCAAAGCAGCTTCTCGCCCCCCACAAGTGGGACAAAGAAGAGCACGCACGTCCCGCGTTGCGTGCTCTGCACCACGAAATCGCCTTGCTCGAGGCGGGGGTGATGGCGCGGCGGTTCCGCCACCTGGCGCACGGCCGGTCGTTTGAGGCGGCGGGGGAGTGCCTCCTGGAAACGGAGGAGATCGTGCAGGCGGCCGAGAAGGTGCTCGGCGGCGACCACCCGGAAGTGCAGTACGCACGCGCCGAGTTCCGCCGGATCCTGAACGAGGCGTTGCACGAGGTGCGTGCCATTCGCGACGGCGCCGCCTGGCTGATGCAGTGCATCGAGCGGTACCGGGAAGAGGGGGTGACCGGCGAGTGGCCGCCCTTCCCGGGACGCGAAGAAGAGTTGATCGCGATGGAGGACGTTGACGGTATGTGACAGGAACGGTGCTCGCCACAGGAACATCTTCCCACCGGGGTCGTCACTGGAGGTCACCATGGAAACCATCAAGAAACGGCTGGAGCTCGCGACGGAGATGTACAAACAGCTACCGCCCACCCAGAAGGAAGGGTTCGGCAGGCGGCTGCACCGCCTCACCCGCGAGGTGGCGGAGGTGGAGGCCCTGCCGGTGGACGAGCGGGAACCAAGAAGGGCGGCGCTCATCCGCCTGATCGAGGATCTGGACCACGATCTGGCCGAGCACACCCATCCCATGCACATCCACGCATAGCGTCAAAGCTCGAGCGAGTTGGACAGGGGGACGCCTGTGGCGGCCGTCGTGTGCAGCTCCTTCCCCCCGGACCCCTCCCTCCGGGGGGAGGACGGCACGGCGGCCACCCGGACGATCCCCCTCATCGAGGAAGGGGGGCACTGCCGTGGGCAGAGGCGCCCCCCTTTCCTCTTTCTTGAGGCGGCGGGCCCCATCTCGTCCATCTTGTCGCGCGGTGAGCCGCTGGCGGGGTGCACTTGGCTGGCGGGTCCAGCCGGTGGTCGACCGGGCTCTCACGATGAAAACGGCCAAATAAAAAGGGCTGTCCCGACGGATCGGGACAGCCCGTGAGACCCACGGGGTCCTGAGGACTAGGACACTCGCGTCACGTTCTCCGCGGCCGGGCCCTTCTGGCCCTCCACCACATCGAACTCCACGAGGTCGCCCTCGCTCAGGCTCCGGAACCCCTCCGCCTGGATGGCGGAGTGGTGGACGAAGCAATCCTTGCCCTCGCCCTCCGGCGTGATAAAGCCGAAGCCCTTCTGATCGTTGAACCACTTCACTGTTCCTCGGGTACGCATCTTCCTGCTCCTTGGTTCGTCATCGTCGGAGTTCGGAGGATCCGTACCTGCCGACTGTCTGACACGCGCGGACTCGCCCCCGCGCTGGGTCGCGTGGCCACAACGCCACTCGAAACAATAGGGCTGCCTGCTGAGGAGGCACTCCCAAATCTAGATTCTGACTCACAGCGTGTTCTTCTCGACCCCTCGTCGAGCGACAAAAGCGTCGTCGAAGGCGTTTCCCTGGTCAAACTGAACCTCCCTCGTGAATCGCAGCGGCAACACACCCCTTGAATCAGCCGTGCCGTATCAGCTCAAAGCCGAGCTCGTGAAGCCCGTTGGGGTGGTCAATCCGCATTGGCTCGTCCGCTAGCCAGGTCCAGGTATGGGCGGCGAACAAGCCTCGCATCGCGCCCACGTCGCAGTGGAACGGCGGCCCCCCTTCCCGACCGGTCTGCATGAACTGAGCGAAGAGGCTACCGCCGGATCGCAACCATCGCCGTAGCCGGGCGGCGTATGCCGGCCACGTGGCGGGATCCAGGGCACACAGGCAGGTCTGCTCGTAGACCGCGTCAAACGGCGCTGGAGCATCCCAGCAAAGCAGGTCTGCCTCGACCACCTGCGCATCCGCTCCGACCCGATCGAGCAGGTTACGCAATGCCTGCACCGCAGAGGGGGCGATGTCAACGGCGGTGACCTCGAACCCCCGCGCCGCCAAGGCCGCCACCTCGTACCCGCGCCCACACCCCGGCACCAGGACCCGGCGCGGGTACCCGTTCCCGTTGCCAAACCAGTGATCCAGTGCCGGGCTCACCCCCCCGCGATCCCAGCCGGTCTCGCCCCTTTGATAGTGCGACTCCCACTGGGAGCGGTGCTGCGACGTCTCTTGCATGGCGAACCACTACTACAGACCCCTGCACCAAGCCACTGCCCCCAAGCGGCAGAGTTTCTCCGTGTCCTTGTTGTGCCGCGGATGGATGCCGGCACACAGGAATGGACTCCTTCCATTTCGAGCCTCGCGCGGAGGCGCGCTGGGCACTTGGAATCCCCCGTGATGGGACCGGACCCTCGTCTTCCCGTCGTGGCCGGGCTTCGACCGCCGCAGGGGGAGGCACTGCGCGCGGTGCTCATCACCACCCGGCACACCACCCTCCCCGCCAAGGTGGGGCCTACAGCCTCTTGGCGTAATCAACCTTCCCCTGGCAGTCGATGACCACCACCGGCTCGTCGCCGACCACCCACGCGTCATGACCGGAGGGGACGTCGCCCGGCCGGCACTCCAGCCCGGTGCCGTCGTCCATGCGGATCATCAGGGCACCGGAGACGTGGTACGGGATCGTGGAGGGGGAGCGGCGGTTCGCGCCTGCGGCCGAGACGGCTCGTACGGGAGGTAGGTTCAGGCGCACCACTGCCGGCGGGCAGAGCCCGCCCTACACGGCGCCGAGGCGTCTCGTGTAGTGGCGGGCTCACCCGCGTCGCACTGCGATCGCATCACCGGGCGGCGACGCCTTGGGCGAAGATGGCGATCTCCGCGGCGGGAGCGGCGCCCAGTTCGATCAACCCGTCATGGCGATCAATGCGGAAGCCGTGGACCGCGCCGTCGGCCGGGTCGAGGGCGTAGAGGAACCGCCCGTTCGCCGTGGTGGCCATATCGATGGGCCGATTGGCAAAGCCTGCCGTGTCATCGACCAGCACCAGGCTCCCGTCCTTCGCCACCACCTGGTAGGCGGAGATGTCCTGACTCCCGGTGTTGGCGGTGAACACGTCTCCCTGTCGGTTGCCGGCGATCCAGCACGTCGCCGTCTGGCCGTTGGCCACCGAGGCGCTGATCACCTGCAACGCCCCATCGCCCAGAATCCGATAGGACGACACCGCCCCGCTCCCCGCTTCCGCCACCAGCAGATGGCCGCGGCGATCGAAGATGAACGAGAAGGGGCCGAGGCCGCTCGCTGGCGATGTCACGGGATCCATGGCCGGTCGTCCGCCCCGGCCCACCGGGTAGACGAGAATCTCATGATCCATCCGATCCGTGACCACGAGGTTCGTGCCGGACGGGTCGAACCCCACCTGGGGAAAGCCCCCGCTGCCCAGGGAGCGGGTAGAGTCCGCGATGGGCATCAACCGGCCCCCGTCGGTCAAGTAGAACCCCGTGATGTTCGCCGGGTCCCGCGAGTTAAGGACGTAGACCAGGTCGTGATCGACGGTCAGGCTGACGGGAAACGAGCCGCCGGAGCCTACCTTGTCGGTGAGCTCGAGGCCGTCATCCCGCACCCGGAAGACCGAGATCTCGTCACTCCCGGCGTTGACCGCCAGCAGCCACTGGTGATCCTCGCTGAGCACCAAGGATTTCTGCGAGACCAGCGGATCCAGCCCATCGCCGGAACCGCTTCCCTCGGTCGCGACCGTGCCCACCTCCGTGAGGAGGCCATCCGCATCCCGGTCGAAGATGACCACCGCGTTGTCGGCCGCGTTGGTCATCGTGTAGACGGCGCCCGCCACGTCCTCCTTGGGTGTATCGGTGGCGAACGCGCCAACCGCCAGAGCCGCCAGCATCGCGGCGGTGACGACTGCCAAGAACGTTTTGCGATTCATTTCACATCTCCTTGTTGTGCAGGTTGCCCTCGTATCGAAGCGAGCGATGCCATCGTGGTCGCCGCTCGCGAGGCGGGCCTCTGATCGCTGCCCGGTATCCATCCACGGGGGTCACTCCTGTCGACGCATGATTGCGTCCATCACCGGTGACGTCGGCCCGGCCGGCGCCACTCCTATGCACGTCACCGTAGAAGGCGCGGATGAAGGGCGCATAAAGGCCGTATGAAGATTTGGTAACGGCGAGACGTGCCGTTGCGCCGACCGGGGATGTCTGGAGTGGATGCCGTCACGAATCGCTGACGACCGGCGCGACACCCCGCCGGCGCACCCCACTCGACCGGCACGGCGGACCTGGGGAATGGGCGCCGGCTACTCTCTCCGCGAGAGTCGAGCTCCAGATCAACGCGGCTCGCCGGGCGAGCTCAAGCAAACCGCGGGGGCCCTCATCGCTTCCGCGCCACCACGAGCTGGCCGTCGTGGACGTGGACTGTGCGGGCGCCGCCTCGGACCCGCCACTCCAGAGGGTCCCGCACCTCCTCCACCCCGTAGTCCAACGGCAGCTCCAGCCGGTTGCGCTCGCCCTGCAAGGCCCCGAGGAGCGTGGCGGGATCGAACTGCTCGGCCGGTGCGGTGATGGCGTCGTTCCACGCATACGGACAACTGATGATCAGCGTCCCGCCGTGGCGCAGTAGCGC